>JAITTH010000002.1 GCA_031287295.1 Eubacteriales Family XIII. Incertae Sedis bacterium | reverse complement strand
TTCGCCCGAGGTGGATGCGCATACGCACGACTTCATTTCCACCGGCAAAAAAGATTCGAAATTTGGGTTTCCGCTCCAACGCGAAATCCTCTTTCCACATTTACAGAATGCCATCGATTCGCCGTATCTAACATTGAAAGGCATACACTTCCACATCGGCTCACAGCTGCACGACAACGCAACGCACCTGGCTGCCCTTTCTGCTGCGCTTTGCATCTATCGCGATGTCAAGGAAAAACTGGGCTACTTGCTCGAAGACCTGAACATCGGCGGTGGCTTTGGCATCCACTACACAGAGGAAGATGACGTAAAGCCCTATTCGTATTTCCTCGACCCCGTAATGGCAGAGGTTTCGCGATTCTGCGCCGAGGCAGGACTTCCGGAGCCTACGATTGTAATCGAACCGGGAAGAAGCATCGTCGGAGAGGCGGGTCTTACCCTGTATCGTGTTGGCAGCATAAAGACGATAGAGGGTGTGCGCAAATATGTCTCTGTCGATGGTGGCATGAGCGATAACATTCGTCCGGCACTTTATGGGGCAAAATACGAGTGTGTCCTCGCCGAAAAGACCGATGAGCCGAAAGAGGATGTTGTTACCATCTGTGGTAAATTATGCGAAACGGGAGATAAGCTTATAAACGATGCAAAAATTGCGTCGGCATCACGTGGCGACCTTCTTGCCGTTTTCTCGACCGGTGCCTACGGATATTCCATGGCAAGCAACTATAATAAAAATCCCATTCCGGGTGTGGTGCTCATCGACCGTGGGGTTCCAAAGCAGATTGTCCGTCGGCAAACATTGGAAGATCTTATAAGAAACGAGGCAACGCTGTAAGCTTTTTGCTTGACCGTACCTGGTTTTGACTGTATAATCGGTTCAATATTTGCGATAAGAATATGGAGGGGAAAATGACTTTTGATAAGATCAAAGCAATCATTGCTGAGCAGCTGCAGATTGACGAATCAATTATGACACCGGAAACGAGCTTGATGAAAGATTTAGAAGCCGATTCATTGGATGCAGTTGAAATTATCATGGGCATCGAAACCGAATTTGGAATCGAAATTCCCGATGAAGATGCGGAAAAATTCCAAGGAATAGGGGATATTGTTAAATACGTAGATGAACACACTAACAAAGACTAACAAGGCAGGAGAGAAAATTTCTCCCGCTGTTATACGGCGGCTTCCGCGCTATCGTAGTTATCTTTCAGACTTGCAAAACAGCGGAATTGAGAGAATTTCTTCAGACAAGCTGAGTGGGATGATGGGCTACACCGCATCACAGATTCGTCAGGATCTGAATAATTTTGGTGGCTTTGGACAACAGGGATACGGCTATAATGTGGCTCTACTGAACAATGAAATCGCAGAAATTTTAGGACTGAACAAACACTATAAAATGGTAATCGTTGGCGCCGGGCATCTCGGGACGGCAATCACCAATTACATTTCCGTCTATCGCCGAGAGTTCGAAATTCGTGCCATGTTTGATATCAAGCGCGAACTCATAGATACAGAAATCAGTGGAATACGCGTGCGGGACATTGCCGATCTCGAAGCCGTTCTCAAAGAGGAACATATCGATATCGGCGTTATTACAACAAGTCGCAAGAGTGCGCAGGCAATTGCCGATGTGTTTGTAGAGGGCGAAATTTATGGCATCTGGAATTTTGCGGCGATTGACGTAAGTGTCCCTGAGCATGTCGCTTTAAAAGTCGTGCATCTTTCAGACAGTCTTCACGAATTGGTGTACTACGTGAACAATCGAGACAATCCTTCCTTTCAAAAATAGTTTCTTACCATTATAAGAACCCATATGAGAACAAAGAAAAAGGAGCCTTTGGCATGCTCCTTTTCGTTGGCTTATGCTTCTTTGGGTGCATCGACAGGACAGTTTTCCAAACACAATCCGCAGTCGATGCAGAGATCTGCGTCAATTGTATAAATGGGATCCCCTTCGCTAATCGCCTGCGTCGGACATTCTTCTGCACACAAACCGCATGCGATACAACTATCATCTATTACGTACGCCATTTCTTCCTCCTTTTGGTGATAGAAACCTGCAAAGCCACAAATTTGTCACAAATGGCTTTGCCCAGTCTCGTATGTTACAATGTCATAACCAAATTATTGTGATTATAGCAAAGAAAAAGTAATTCGTAAAGATGAAAATATACAGCCTTGTCGGAAAGAGCGGAACCGGAAAAAGTTATCAGGCAAACAGTCTTTGCATGGAAATGAACATCGCTTGCATTATTGACGATGGGCTTCTGATTGAAAAAGGACGAATTCGTGCAGGGCGCTCTGCAAAACGACAAGAGACAAAACTTGGAGCCATTAAGGTTGCGCTATTCACCGACGTAGCTTTGCGTAACGAGATGATTGCTGCCCTGAAAGAAGTCCAACCGGATTCCATCTTGATTCTTGGTACATCCGACCGTATGGTGAACACCATCGCGTTGCGTCTGGAACTTCCCAAAATTCAAGACAGACTGTACATCGAAAATTTCACAACGGAAGATGAGCGCGAAGTCGCAGCGAAGCGACGCCAAGAGAAGGGCGAACACATCATTCCTGCGCCGACCTTTCAAATCCAGAAGGACTTTTCCGGATACTTTATTCATCCACTGAAAAGCATTCGCGACCTCACCGAAACGCAATCCTTTGCAGAGCGTTCCGTTGTCCGCCCAACCTACAGTTATTTGGGGAAGTATACCATTTCCGATCGAGCGATTCGAGATATCGTTACACTTGCGTCGGACTCGGTGGATGGAATCGCCGGCATTTCCGAAGTCTTCGTACGGGGTCGCGCCGAAGGTGCCGTCATCGAGATTGGCATTATTCTTTCTTATGGACCGAGGATCGTCGATGTTGCGGAAGCCTTTCAAAGGAGAGTCCACGATTGCCTTGAAGAAATGACATCCGTGAACATCCTTTCCGTGGAAGTTGTAATCGAAGGTTTCCCCGGCACAAAAAACAGCTCAAGCGAAAGGGGCGTTCGAGCAATTCCCTTTGGCTTATGATCGTTTGTTAAATCCGCGTTACAGGGTTGGAAAATCATGGGATAGTATGTATAATATCCTTGAATCAGGAAAAATCTCCAATATGACGGCAGCGATTCATTTACGTGAATCGAGTTAGGGTTCAAGGGGTTGGAGTTTGCCTGA
>JAITTH010000122.1 GCA_031287295.1 Eubacteriales Family XIII. Incertae Sedis bacterium | reverse complement strand
AACAGATATGACGATTACCGATTACGGTTACGACATCTCTTTCGGGGTTTCGCAGGGCACGTGGCATCTTTCCGACGACGAGTCGCTCCGGCTTTATGACCAAATGAAAAATGCCGAAGGCGTATACAAGGCATCCTATGAGAATCTTGTAGATTCTGCGTTGCCCGTTCCAAGAAGCGCAGTCACCGAACGTTATCTTGAATTCAGCGGGTATGGCGACAGTTCGGATGAAACGATAACGCCTTACATGGGCTTCCACTTCATTGACGATGAAGAATACCGGCGTTATATGGAAACGCTTGGGCTTGATCCTGCTGAATATGGTATGGCAAAGGGGAAATTCCCCGCTATAGCGAAGGATCAGGGGTACGAACCGACATCCCAGCGTACAATATCGGTGGATATTTTCAAGGAAGATAGCATTACCATAGACATTGCCAAAGAAGATCGTCCCCTGCAATGGAAAAATATGCCTGCCCCCAATATTACCCTTACCATCGTAGATGCAATGCCAGAGGGTCTTTCACAGTCTCAAATCTATGAAATTTCCGTTTTCGTGCCATACAGCGACAAGGATTTGTTCGGGGCGACGGAAGAGGACTTTCGAGGTATTCGCATGACCTTTTCCTCCGACGATCCGATAAAATCCGTATCGGAGATGGACACAATGATAGAGGCAGCAGGCATCACCGAGGGCTATACCCTGTTCAACATTGCAGAGGTACTCGAACGAAACAGAAACCTCATTTTGATCATCAACATCTTCACTTACGGGTTTGTCATTTTGATTTCGCTGATTACCATTGCCAATGTGTTTAACACGGTTTCCACAAGCATCAGTTTACGCAGGCGCGAGTTTGCCATGCTGCGCTCAATCGGAATGGACAATCGTGGGTTTAATTCGATGATGAATTTTGAGTGTTTGTTCTATGGACTGAAAGCGTTATTGTATGGACTACCGATTTCTGTACTCGTCACATACCTCATCTATAAGTCGGTGGAAAACGGCGTTGATGTCGATTTTACGCTTCCATGGGGCAGCATTGCAATCAGCATTTTCAGCGTATTCTTCGTGGTGTTTGTAACCATGATGTATGCGTCGAGCAAAATCAAAAAGGCGAATGTCATCGATGCACTGCGCAGCGAGTGAGCCACACCCGCCGGCTTTCCGGTGCGCCAAAAACTCCCTTTCGGTTACCGCCGTCTCCGTTCCATGGCGTTGAGATATTTTTTACGGAGGCGGATGTCATCGGGCACGACTTCGACCAATTCGTCGTCGTTGATGAACTCGAGGGCTTCTTCTAATGTCAGAATTTTGGGTGGCGGGAGTTTGATGTTGTCGTCGCTGCCCGCAGCTCGCATATTGGTCTGTTTTTTGTTCCGCGCCGGATTGACAATCATGTCGTCTTTCCTGCTGTTCATGCCGATCACCATGCCCTCGTAAACTTCGGTTCCGATATCGATGAAAAGCATGGCGCGTTCGCTGATGGCGTTTAGCGCATAGGGCGTTGAAGTGCCCGCTTGCTGCGCGATGATAACTCCGTTCGTGCGCTGCGGAATGTCTCCCTTGTGTTCCTCAAAACGTTCAAATCTACGTACGAGCGTGCCTTCGCCCCTCGTGTCACCGATGAATTCCGAGCGGAAGCCCATAAGTCCGCGCGTCGGCACGAGATATTCAATTTTCGAGAAATTTCCGTCGCTGTACATGCTTTGCATAACGCCTTTTCGGATGTTCAGTTTTGCAATGGCAGCACCCGCGTAAGCATCGGGCACAGAGATGATGACCTGTTCAACAGGCTCCATCAGCTTTCCGTTTTCGCGGTGCATGATGACCTCCGGCTTCGAAACCGCCAGTTCATAGCCTTCTCTGCGCATATTCTCAATAAGCACCGAAAGGTGAAGCTCCCCACGACCGGAAACCTTGAAGCTGTCGGTAGATTCCGTCTCTTCGACGAGCAGACCAACATTGACTTCGAGTTCCTTGCGGAGGCGTTCGCGGATGTGGCGCGATGTAACATATTTTCCGACCCTTCCGGCAAAGGGTGAGGTGTTTACCATGAAGTTCATGGACATCGTCGGTGCGTCAATCGTTATTTTTTCAAGCTGCTCAGGCATTCCGGGTTCGCAAATCGTATCGCCGATGGAAATCTCGGGTAGTCCGGAAACCACGACGATATCGCCGCTTTCGGCGTCGGAAACAGCATTTCGTTTCAGACCCATATAGTTGAAGACCTGATTGACCTTGCCTGTATAGGTGCTGCCATCGTTTCGAACCACCGTAACGCTCTGCGCTTCCCTGATCACACCGCGCGTGATGCGACCAATGCCGAGCCTTCCGATGTAATCGTCATAGGCAAGCGTGGAAATTTGCAGTTGCAGCGGTTCGTCGTTTCGATCCGGATACGATTCGACCATTTTCACAATGGTTTCGAAAAGCGGGATAAGATCTTCGTTGCTGTCTTCCGGATGGTAACTGACGATGCCGTCTCGTCCCACACCGTATAGAATCGGGAAATCGAGCTGTATGTCGCTGGCATTCAGATCCATAAAAAGTTGATAAACCTCGTCTACCACCTCATCAATACGCGCATCGTTTTTGTCGATTTTGTTGATGAGTAAAATGGGGTTTATGTTTTGTTCCAGCGATTTTTGAAGGACAAACCGCGTCTGTGGCATGGGACCTTCACTCGAATCAACAAGCAAAATCACCGTATCGACCGTTCGCATGATGCGTTCGACTTCCGAAGAGAAATCTGCATGTCCCGGGGTGTCTACAATGTTGATTTTGTAATCTTTGTACGAGACAGCACAGTTTTTAGAATAGATGGTAATGCCGCGTTCACGTTCGATATCGTCGCTATCCATAATACAGTCGATCATCGTTTCATTGGCACGGAAAACACCGCTCTGTGCGAGAAAGGCATCGACCAAAGTGGATTTTCCGGCGTCTACGTGCGCGATCACCGCAATGTTAATTATTTTATTTTTTCGCATAAAAAAGTAGCCTCATGTGACAAAGTAATAAACGGTTTCAAGTGGTAAATTTCAGGTGCTCCTGTGTTAGGCTCGTTTGACATAGCACCACTATGCCCAAACTCGCCTGCCTTGTATCACCCAGAAATTGTATCACTTGAAACGGTTTTTCGCATGACGCTAAGTATAACACATATTTGAAACCAATAGGCTGAGAGATGGTGTATAATGGGAAAAAGATGGGAATTCAATCCATTCAAAAACATGTTGAGGTTTTCCTTAGAAGGAGGGGAATCTATGACAATACGTACAAGAATATTTTCTATAATCGTTACGTTAACGATTATCATCATGTCGGTTGGTGTCGGCATTGGTTGGGTTGTCATGCAAAAGAGCTTGACAGATTCCATAGAGGAAGATCTTTCTATCGTTGCTCAGGTTGCCGATGACCGTATTGGCAGTGCGATTTTGACCCTCAAGCTCAATGCAGACGCAATCGTAAGTAAGCTAGAGAGCGTGCCCTCGGAAGCGATTGCAGATGAAATGCAGAAACAACTGTCCGATGACGTAGACTTCGTAGCACTAACCTTAATGAGTCGCGATGGCGTTATGGCATCTGCAGGTGAACATCCGGCATCGGTGGAGATTCTGGAAACCTCCTATATGCAGTCTGCCTTTGAAGGCGAGCGGACGATTTCCGGTTCACAAAAAAGTACAGAAGGAGAAGTTGTCCTCTATCTGTGCGTTCCGATGGGCGAAAATGTCTTGGTTGCGACACTTCCCAATATGTTCTTCAGCGATTTGGTCTCAAAATACGTCATTTGGGAAACCGGACACGTCTTCATCGATGATGCAAATGGAACGGTCATTGCGAATATACGTCCGGATTGGGTGACCGAACAATACAATTTCTTGGAAATGGCAAAGACGAATGCTTCCTACCAATCTATTTCAGAGACGGTTGCCAAAATGGTCGCGGGTGAAACAGGAGTTAGCCGATTTATGGTGGGCGGTGTCGAACGCATCTGTGCCTATACGAGCATTTCCGAATCGCCCGGTTGGTCGCTGGGCGTTGTCGCACCGCTTACGGAGGCCCCAACCCAAAACGCCTTAGACGGCGTCTTGCTCATCGCTGCCATTTGCTTGGGACTCGGCGTGCTTTTTGCGACCATCGCTGCGAAGCTCTTAGATCGTCCCTATCAGAGGATACAAAGCTTAAAAGAAGTCGCGGAAAAAGCATCTGCGGCAAAAAGCGAATTCCTTTCCAATATGAGTCACGAGATCCGTACGCCAATCAATGCCATTGTCGGCATGACGACCATTGGGAAAGCCGCATCTAACATTAAGAGAAAAGATAATTGTTTCGATAAAATCGAAAGTGCGTCAGCACATTTGCTCGGCATCATCAATGATATTTTGGATATGTCGAAAATCGAAGCAAACAAGATGGACCTTTACCCTGTAATTTTCGACTTCAAAAAATTGATTCAGCGTGTCTTCAGCGTTGCAAATTTCACGATGGAAAAAAAGGGCTTACACTTCAGTATCTTCGTTGATGACAAGATACCGGACGCATTGCTTGGGGACGAACAAAGACTTTCACAGGTCTTCACCAATCTGATTGGCAATGCCGTGAAATTTACGCCGGAGAATGGTGAGATTACAATAAAGGCGCAATTGTTGAACATTGACGACGACGAATGCGAAATTCGAGTCGATTTGATGGACTCGGGTATCGGTATTTCGGACGAACAAAAAGCAAGGCTGTTCAATTCTTTTGAACAGGCAGATGCCGGTACGACTCGTAAGTTTGGCGGCACAGGATTGGGATTAACCATTTCAAAGCGCATCATCGAAATGATGGGCGGGAAAATTTGGGTCGAATCCGAAATCGGCAAAGGATCGGATTTTATTTTCGTTGTGAAATTTCCCATCAGTCAGATGACAAGTGAACAGGATGCGGAAAACGTGAAGGAACCTGTTTCCATGCAACAGGATTTTTCGGGACGCAGGGTGCTGCTTGCGGAGGACATCGAGATCAACCGAGAAATCGTAATAGAACTGCTTTCTCCGACGAATTTAATGATCGAATGCGCGGGAAATGGCGTAGAGGCGGTTTCGCATTATCTTGCGGATCCGAACCGTTACGATATGATTCTCATGGATGTGCAAATGCCGGAAATGGACGGGTACGAGGCGACACGGCGTATTCGTGCCATGGATGTTCCTTGCGCGAAAACGGTGCCCATCATCGCAATGACGGCAAATGTTTTTCGGGAAGACATCGAAAAATGCCTCGCAGCAGGCATGAGTGACCACATCGGAAAACCAATCAACATTGAAATCTTGCTGAAAATGATGAATCAGTATTTTGTCTCATGAGGCTATCGCAAGGCTAAAGCATAGCACAATAAACCCGATGGGATTCACCAGGTTTATACACTTGTTTGTAAGTGGGACGCGTCAGAAAAGATGTACTTGCTTAAATATAGGTTTTAGAACGCTTATTTAAAATTCAGCCTGTCTTAAAGTTTTATGCTGTCTTGCCATGCTGTCTGTTGTGTCATTTAAACTTTCGGGATCAACTGGGTAGTACAAATTTCGGTTCGATCGCTTAATCCGTGATGTGCTTACTCGGGACGGATGTTTGTTGCGCGAAGCTTGCTGCTGTCGCGGGGATCCTTCTCGACGTCGAAGGAAACCTTCTGACCTTCTGAGAGTGTTCTGAATCCGCCGTCAGAGATGATTGCAGAGAAGTGTGCAAACACATCGTTGCTTCCATCATCGTTTGCGATGAATCCATAACCTTTTTCTGAGTTGAACCATTTAACTGTACCGGTGCTCATTCTGTACCTCCTTGATACATTTCGTAATAAAAACTCGTACTTTGTGTAAATCAAAACCGTAGATTTACACAAAATACGAAGTTAATAACACAGAGCTAGTTTAGCATAGTCTGATGGAAGTGTAAATGAGAAATTTGTTGGTAATTTCTAACAAGTCAAATGGCTTCCTTCATCGGGTCTACGATACCGAATTCTTCGCAACAAGACAACTTCGCATACAACACCCAAAGATGTATTGACAAATAGTTCCAGATTCAATACAATTCACAATATTGCAAGACCTCTTCCTTCCGGTTGAGGTTAGCCCTTATGAGGTTGGTGTAGGAAAGAGGATCTTTGAGTGAAGAACATAAAATATCTCGCTATTGTTGAATGGGTGAAAAACAGGATCGAAGAGCAAGGACTTTCCATTGGAGACCGGTTTTATTCCGAAAATGAGTTATGCGATATTCATGGCGTGAGCAGGCAGACGGTACGGCAAGCCTTGGCGGTTCTTGAGCGGGATAATGTTCTGATGCGGAAAAGGGGGAGTGGAACATTTGTTCGTTCCTCCTCTTTTGCAACCGCCTTTGATTATACGACGGTTGGTGTGATTTCCACCTATTTCAGCGACTACATTTTCCCCGGAATCGTTACGGGGATCGAGCGGAAGCTGTCGAGTAGAAATATGACAATGCAGCTTGCGATTACGCACAACTTGGTCGCGGAAGAGTCCAGAGCCATTCGGGCAATGCTGGATCGAAACGTGTCCGGACTCATTATCGAGCCATCCAAAAGTGCCTTGCCAAACCCAAACAGAGAGCTTTACGAAGAAATAAAATCGCGAAGCATTCCAACCGTATTTTTTAACGCAAAATATACTTGGG
>JAITTH010000081.1 GCA_031287295.1 Eubacteriales Family XIII. Incertae Sedis bacterium | reverse complement strand
GTATGTCGGATAATCTACGGACGCATTGCTTTGCGTCCCCAAATCCTCCACTTCGTAGCCACACGCAATAAGCATGTGCTTCAATTGCTCTTTCAGTTCAAAGCCGCCATGATCTGCGGCAAGTGCTATTTTCATCTTTTTCTCCGAAACGATTCTTTCTTGCCGAGGTCATCCGGCAAACTTATTCTTTATTATACCAGAATGACACGGTATCCTGCACTTTTCAGCATTCGATTCATGAGCGCAAATCCAATATCGTCCGTTTTTTGAACTGCACCTGCAAGAATCAAATCGACACCTTCCTCATCCATTTGCCGTAGCTGTGCATAGAAAATTTTGGCGGCATCTTCTGTCGTCCCGTCGTCCGGAAAGAATAGACCGACTTTACGACCCTTCGCCTCCTCCTGAGCTTTCCATCGAAGTGCCTCTTTATGAATGGCTGTCGAATCGCCTTTTATCACAATCATCTCTGCCTTCGGGGCATAATGTCGATATTTCATCCCCGGGGCGCGCGGCCGCTCTTCGTGACCCTCTTTGTTCTGCAAAAGTGTCGCATCCAGCCGCACCTCACGAGAAAGGACGGCCGAGAGTTCGTTTCGCCCAATAACACCGGGGCGTAGAATAACAGGCGTCTCGGTCGTGAGATCGAGCACCGTCGATTCAATGCCGATGCGGCTATCGTCACCAAGAAGGATGGCATCGATTTTTCCATCGAGATCGCGAATGACGTGTTCACCTTTTGTCGGGCTGGGCGCACCGGACAGATTGGCACTCGGTGCAGCAACAGGGCATCCTGCCGCACGTAAAAACGCCAAAGCAACCGGGTGCGCAGGCATTCGAACGGCCACTGTTGGAAGACCTCCTGTAACGACATCCGGGACGATTGTCTTTTTCTTCAAGATAAGCGTCAGTGGTCCCGGCCAAAATGCCTCGGCAAGCATCTCTGCGGTGGCTCTATGGGAACTGTTACTTTCCTCTACCAACCTCCAGAGATCTTCGGCTTCCGGAATGTGTACGATCATCGGGTTGTCTTGGGGGCGTCCTTTTGTGGCATAAATACGTGAAGATGCCTCGGCATCCCATGCGTTTGCCCCAAGTCCATAAACTGTTTCCGTTGGAAAGGCTACAAGTCCGCCTTGTTTTAACAATTCAGCGGCTTTATGGATGTTCGATTCTTCAGCAAGAGCTTTGGGTGAAAACTTTTTCTTAGGGCGAGAGAATCCCGCCGAATCCGCCTCTGAAAGAAAGGCGCAGGTGTTAAAAATTTGCGTGTTCACTGCTGCATCTTCTCTGCCTGATCTGCGAGAATAAGCCCGTCAATTACATCGTCAAGATCCCCATCCATAAAAGAGGGTAACTTGTAAAGCGTGAGTCCAATACGATGATCCGAAATGCGTCCCTGCGGGAAATTGTAGGTGCGAATGCGTTCACTGCGGTCTCCGCTTCCGACCATGCTTTTCCGCGCTTCCGAAACCTCTCGGTTTTGTTCCTGTAATTTTACATCGTACAACCGCGCACGCAAAACCTTGAAGGCCTTATCTTTGTTTTTTATTTGTGATTTCTCATCTTGGCAAGAGACGACAATGCCGGTAGGTATGTGTGTAAGACGTACGGCCGAATCGGTTGTATTTACAGATTGTCCACCATTACCGGAAGAACGAAAGACATCAACCCGAACATCATTGGGGTCGATTTCCACTTCTACATCGTCAATCTCCGGCAATACAGCAACGGTTGCCGCCGATGTATGTAAGCGTCCACTCGTTTCCGTCTCGGGCACACGCTGCACGCGATGTACGCCACTTTCGAATTTTAACCGTGAATAAGCACCGCGCCCCTTAATGAGAAGCACTGCCTCTTTAATACCGCCAAGACCGGTTTCGTTCATCTCCATCAACTCGGACTTCCAGCGACGCCGTTCCGCGTAACGCAAGTACATGCGAAGAAGATCCGATGCAAACAAACTGGCTTCTTCACCGCCCGTTCCTGCGCGAACCTCTAATATTACATTCTTTTCATCATTCGGGTCTTTCGGAAGGAGCAGAACTTTCAATTCCTCCGCAAGTGTGGTTAAACGCGCCTCTAAAGCAGCATATTCTTCTCGGAAAAGGTCTTTCTCTTCCACATCAAGATCGCCGCTCTCCAACAATTCTTTTGTGTCGAGGACTTCGGCTTTTACTTCATTGTACTCGCGATACTTTCCGACAACAGGTTCAATCTCACCCATTTCCTTGACGATTTTTTGCCAAACGGGCTGATTGGCAATAATGTCCGGATCGGAAGCGCTGTTCGAAAGTTCGTTGTATTTTTCCGCTACTGCTTCTAATTTGTCAAACATAATCTTTCCGATTTAGAAAATGAAAAAAACCGGAACCGTGTTCCGGCGCTTTTCTAATGGGATAAAGGTTAATCTAAATTGTACTTGTTCTTGAACTTTTCTACGCGACCGCCACGGTTGATAAACTTTTGCTGTCCCGTGAAAAACGGATGGCAAGAAGAACAGACGTCCAAGCG
Organism: Eubacteriales Family XIII. Incertae Sedis bacterium; assembly: GCA_031287295.1. GTDB lineage: Bacteria > Bacillota > Clostridia > Peptostreptococcales > Anaerovoracaceae > JAISTV01. The sequence goes on along the minus strand of JAITTH010000081.1, from coordinate 4,310 downwards.
GATGTCTTCTTGCGTGGAACGTGTCTCAAAAGAATTCCCACATGCACACACAACTTTGGTTGTCTTGTACTCAGGATGGATATTTTGTTTCATTTTTTGCTCCTCCCTCTCGATCTTTCATACACGGTCTTATTCGTGCACTATCGTCAGAGTTTTGTTTCTGCTGTCAAAATGTCAGCTCATAAATTATACACACGTATATACGCTCCTGCAAGAACTTTTTTATTCTTTCAGGCGCGCGCTTATGACGCGATCGGCTTCGCCCAAGTCTTTTCTTATCTTGATGTCCTGATATTTTTCGGTTTCTTGCAGCATCGCCTTCACCGCATCACCTTGGTCGTAACCAATTTCGAGGAAAAGTGCGCCTTGCTTGCGTAAAAATTCGTGGGCTCTTCCAATAATGCGGCGATAGAAATCCAATCCATCGAATCCGCCATCTAACGCATGAAGCGGCTCATGCTCATAGATTTCTCGTTGCAGCGTCGGAAGGACATCCGAACGAATATAGGGGGGATTCGAAACAATGACGTCGTATTTTTGCCCGCCGAAACCCGTTTTGAACTCCGCAAACAAATCGCTTTGAAGAAATCGAATTTGCCGCGAAACCCCATAGGTTTCTGCATTTGTTCGGGCAACAGCAAGCGCATCGCGGTCAATATCCGTTGCCGTGATTTTCGATGAGGGCATCGCTTTTGCAAAATACACCGCAAGATTTCCGCTCCCGGTACAAAGATCCAAAATCCGCAGTAAATTTTGATGCTCCTTGCCATATTCCTGCACAGATTCTGCAAGGGTTTCTGTATCCGCCCTTGGAATAAGAACCTCTTCGTTCACAAAAAAATTGAGCCCCATAAACCCCTGCTTTTGCGTAATATACTGCGTGGGGATGCCCGATGCGCGTCGCTGAATCGATTCAAAAAATGCTTCACAGTGGCTATCGTCGATGACACGAGACCAGTTCATAAATAGTTTTTTTGCATCGTAGTGAATCTCGTGACAAAGAAGCGTCTCTGCATCTTGCTTGTAGTCTTCAACGCCTTTCTCTGAAAGAATTCTCTCTCCAACGGCAAGTATTTCCTTAATCTGTAAACCCATTGCTTTTTAGTCTCTCCCTGTAACTTCTGCCACTGCTTCTTCGCAATCTTTCTCTTTCGGTCGGCCCTCTTTGTCACAAAATCCCTCGTAAACCTCCGTGTCCGGGGGAACGAGAACCGCTTTCATGGAGGCTATGGCGACTTCAAGCTCTGCGACTTCGGGAACCTTCGTCGTTAAACGCTGCAAAAGGAGCCCCGGGACACTGAGTATCCGCACCGCCAAATTGTCTGAACGTCCTGCCCAACGGAGCAGTTCGTAAGACAGTCCTGCAATGAGCGGGATGAACAAAATTCGACTGGCGATGCGCACAAGCAAATTCGGCCAACCCAGAAGCGAAAACAGCAGCAATGAAATAACCATTACAAACATGAGGAAGCTTGTTCCGCAACGCGGGTGTAAGGTTTCGAAACTGCGACAGTTTTCGGGCGTCAGTGGCAATCCATTTTCATAACAATGAATGCACTTATGCTCCGCACCATGAAAACGAAAAACCGTTTGAATGTCTTTCATTCGGGAAATTGCGGCAATATAGAGTACAAATAACACAATACGGAGAAAACCTTCGATCAGATTCAACACAATCTCGCTATGAACCCATCCCCCGACAAAATTGATTGCCCACGTCGGTCCGACGATGAAAATGCCTATCGTGAAAAGCAGCGCCAACGCAACCGAAAAGAACATCGCAACCTTAAATGAGGCCCCTTCTTTTTCAGGGGAAGTAACGGTTTTCACCGATGGCGTCTCTTCCTCTGTTGCCGTTTCTTCTTGCCTCTGCGCCTCGTCCATGTCAAATTGTGCCAAGACTTCTGCGGAATACATGAGGGAACGGAATCCCGTAATAAGGCTATCGACGAAAATGAGAACACCACGAAGAATCGGGATTTTCGTTAATTTACTCTTTTTTTTCAGTTTTTCTGTTTTTATGAAAAAGGACGAATCCGGAAGGCGAACAACGATCGCTGTGCGATCTTCACCCTTCATCATGATGCCCTCCATCACCGCTTGCCCGCCGATTTTGGTCGCCGTTGCATTCTTAATGAAAATTTTACTAAAATCCATTTTGCTTCGCTGCATTCACCTTCATAAGTTGTTCGTTCTCAAATATTTTGCGCATGATCATGATGAAATCGGCATTGGTTCGCGTGTGCGCCAGATGGTCAATGATCATTTCGGTGACTTCCTGCGTACCCAGATTGGACATAGCGCGTCTCATGAGCCAGATGGCATCCAATTCTGCGGGATCCATGAGCAAGTCTTCTCGGCGCGTGCCGGATTTGTTTAAGTTGATTGCCGGGAAGATACGTTTCTCGGATAATTTTCGGTCGAGATGCAGTTCCATATTTCCGGTGCCTTTGAATTCTTCGAAGATGACATCATCCATTCGGCTTCCGGTTTCAATCAGCGCAGTCGCCAGAATCGTAATGCTCCCGCCTTCTTCCATATTGCGAGCAGCCCCGAAAAATTTCTTTGGTTTATGTAATGCGCCCGGGTCGAGTCCTCCGGAGAGTGTTCTTCCCGATGCGGGAACAACGAGGTTATATGCCCTGGCAAGTCGGGTAATGCTGTCCAATAAAATAACGACATCTTTCCCGCACTCAACAAGGCGCTGCGCTCTTGCCAAGACCATTTCTGCAACCTTCACATGGTTCTGTGGCAGCTCATCGAATGTGGAATAGATAACTTCACCCTTAATCGAACGTTGCATATCGGTAACTTCTTCCGGACGTTCGTCTACAAGAAGCACAATCATTTCGCATTCGGGATGTGTTTTTTCAATGGTGTTTGCAATGTTCTTTAAGAGTACTGTTTTGCCTGCTTTGGGCGGAGCAACGATCAGTCCTCTTTGACCTTTTCCGATCGGAGCAACCAAATTGATGAGTCGCATGGCAAGGTTTTTCGGACTATCTTCGAGATTAATTCTCTCGTTTGGGAATATCGGCGTGAGTTTTTCAAATTCCGGACGGCGAATGATATCTTTGAGATCACATCCGTTTACACTGAATACATAGAGCAGCGCACCAAATTTTTCACCTTCGTTCGGACGACGTGCCACGCCTTTGATTTTATCTCCGGTTTTCAGGTTGAATCGACGAATTTGTGCCGGGGCGACATAGACATCCGCCGGACTGGACAGAAAATTGTCGAAGCGCAGAAATCCGAAGCCACTCTCCGCCAATTCGAGGATGCCCTCGACTTCATAGCGGTTTTTGTATTTCTCATCCTCTTCGGGAGAAGGTTTTGTAACCTCTGTCGGTTTTTCAACCAAAGGCGTCTCCGCAACTGCTCTTGCTTCCGATGGCTTCTCCACGAGTTCACTTGTGCCTATGGGAATCGCTTTTTCATCTATGAGCAGAGGCTCCCCTTCGGGTTTCTTATTTCGCTTCTCCTGAGGCGCTTTTTTTGCTTTTGCCGGAGTTTTTGGTAAAACGTGATCCATGACGCTCGGAAGAATCCATGCGGGCATCTCTGCCTGCTCTTGTTCTTTCTCTTCTTTCGGTTCATTCGCAACAGCCCCGTGAATGAGCGCATCGAGCAAGTCCGCCTTTTTCATTTTTTCATAGCCATTCACGTGAAAGGCTTTCGCGATTTCGCGAAGTTCCCCGACCTTCTTGGTCCTGAGAATCGATTCTTCCATCATCATATGATCTCTTCTGTCTCCCTTATTCTTCGTCTTCTTCAACCAACGGATCCGTTGAAACTTCAGGCGGTCCATTGTAAACAGTTCTTAAAATTTCTTCAATTGTATAGTCTTCGTCGCGGATCCAGAAGGATAGCCCGCCAATATTCCCGGCGTAGCCCGGCAACATTACGGCATTAATATTGGCGCTGTCCATGCCCACAGCCTTTGCGCCGAGATAAACGATTGCGCGGTTGGTAATATCAGAATTCACATTCGCGACCACCGTTTTGGCTACTTTCGGAAGGTTCAGCCCCAGGGCTTGTTTTGCAGCGCTCTTTACGAAGTTCTGCTGCGCTTCAACGCGTCCGATGTCGCCGTTCGAATAACCGGAACGGTACCGAATGAACTGAACGGCATGTTCCCCGTCCAAAACCTGTTGACCTGCAGCGATCTCGATGGAAACACCTTCTGTATGATAGGACATATCAAACGGAACATCCATCGGAACACCGCCGAGTGAGTCCACAATATTTTTGATTCCCTGGTAGTCAATAATGGCATAGTAATTGATGGGAATTCCGAGAAGAATATT
>JAITTH010000134.1 GCA_031287295.1 Eubacteriales Family XIII. Incertae Sedis bacterium | reverse complement strand
AAATTACGATTTGGGAAGCTTTTTCTAAAGAATCTCTCTAAAACAATACGATTGCCCGAACAGGGCAGATCGGCGCGCAGTATCCGCAAGTGATGCATACATCATAGTTGATCTGTGCGCATTTATTTTGTCCGATGGAAATGGCTTTGTTGGGACAACGTGGCATGCAGGAACCACAGCCCTCACAATCGCATTCAACGATGCGTATTTTTTTGTTTGATAGATTCACCTTGTATTCAGGAGACAATTGCCCATTTGCATAGGCGACGAGTGCATCTGCTTCTGGAATGCTTCCCAGACCCACCATAATGGCATCGATCCCGGGAAGGTGGGATACGTAATCCAGCGCTTCCGAATAGTCTTTGACAAGGTTGCCACCGCCAAAAACCTTCATGGCATAGACACCTTTGCCCACATCGCTGTTTTGCCGAATCGCCTCTTCCATGGCTTCTCGTGTGCCGGCATTTTTCCCATCACGGATGCCGAGTCCGTCTTTGTTGATGAGCGTAAATAACACATCAGATTCGGGAAGATCCGCATTCAGCCGAGCGACATCGACATGATGTGTTGAGAGACCGATTGCACGCACAATGCCTTTTGCTTTTGCATCGCAAAGGCAGCGCCAAGCACCACTACGATCTTCAAAATCCGGGAATTCTCGCACTTCATGCAAAAGAAAGATGTCTAGGACGTCACGATCAAAATAGGCTCGCATTTCATCGATGGAACGTGCCATACTGTTATAGTCCCGGGCCAAAGACTTTGAACATAGGATCGGTTCTGTCTTCGAATCCTTCAATGCCGCACGAATGTAAGGGTACGTTTCGTAATACTCTGCCGTATCAAAAAACGTAATCCCTCTTTCCAAGGCATAACGAATGATCGCCTGCCCCGCATCGAGGTCAAGATTCATATGACTTTTGCCGATCGGCAGGACACCCATGCCGAAGCGTGAGACAACAATTCCGCTCTTTCCGAGCACTCGGTTTTCCATATTCCACTATCATACCAGTTGCGAAGTTTCTAATAAATAGTATATAGTATTATGAATGATAATTTCTTGACATTTGAAATTTGGTACAAATTGGATTTGAATTTGAGGGCACCATGACGGTCATTAATTCATCAAAATGGGAGCAGATCAATCATATGGTTCTGCTTATGAATCGTCGCTGTGGACTGACGGAAATACGTCAGTGTTTTCTTGACCAACTTTCCAAAATCATCACGCAATCTCATTCTCTTTTTCTGTTGGGATCTATGACGAACGGAAAACCAAATTTTTTTGCTCCGGTTTCCAAGGAAATTCAAGAGGAGTTTGTACAGACCTATATACAATACTTTGCCCCCTTGCATCCTCTGTTGAATCAGAACGAAGACCTGCTGTCGGTTTTCAGTTGTGATGCAGATTCTCTTCGGAAAACCTATCTCAAATCGGACACCTTCTACATCGACTGGATGTTACCGCAGACAATTGAGTATGTTCTCAGCGCAAAAATATCCCGAGGCGACATTTTTTATGGAATCATCAGTCTATACCGGACAAAAGAAGATGCGCCTTTTTCCGATGTGGATGCGCAGACGCTCAAAGTCTTGGTAGATCATATCGCCTTAAAACTCTCTTTGACGTATCCATCGGGCATTCGTGTTCACAATCGCATTGAAAACACGGTTATTCTCAGCAAAGAATACGGTCTCACATTCCGAGAATTGGATGTATGCCATCTCATCTACATCGGCTACAACAGCAATGAAATCGGGAAGAAGCTGGCGATATCAGAACATACCGTTAAAAAACACATACGCAGCATTCTCACGAAAATGAATGTGAAAAATCGCACGAATCTGATCCGCATCCTGCACGAACTGAACATATCTGCTTAAAAATACAAAAAGTGTGTGAAAAATATGACAATAGTCCTTGCATTTCATTTTTTTTGATTGTATATTTAATTGTACCTACATTCTGACAGGTAGGTTTTTTATGTGAAAGGAGATTTTTCATGACAGCACAGGAACAAGTAAATGAGTTGATCACAAGAGCACGAGCAGCTCAGAAAATTTTTGAGGGCTTTTCGCAGGAACAGGTAGATAGAGCTGTTCAGGCGATCGGCAAAGCCATTTATGACAATGCGAAACCGCTTGCGGAAATGGCTGTTGCAGAAACAAAGATGGGCAACGTGAACGATAAAATCGCAAAGAACATGGGGAAACCGAAAGTCACTTGGTACAAGCTTAAGGGCGTTCCAAGTCGTGGCGTTATCCGTCGTATCCCGGAAGAAGGACTCGTAGAAGTCGCAAAACCGATTGGTGTTATTGGCGCTATTACTCCTGTAACCAATCCGATCATGACCCCGATTCACAATTCTATGATCGCACTTAAGGGCGGCAACGCGATTATCGTGTGCCCGCATCCAAGCGCATTTGAATCCGGAAAAGAAACCGTCCGCATCATGAGAGAAGCACTGAAAGCAGTCGGCGCACCGGAAGATCTGATTCAGGTTGTCGGCGAAGCTTCCATCGAAGTTTCCGGACTGATCATGAGCTCCTGCGATTCTTCCATTGCAACCGGTGGTCCCATGATGGTTAAAGCTGTATATTCAAGCGGTAAGCCGGCATTCGGCGTTGGCGCAGGTAATGTTCAAAGCCTCTGGGATGCTGATGCAGACTTCGACAGTGCCATTACCAAGACCATCACCGGTCGTACTTATGACAATGGCGTTCTGTGTACTTGTGAACAGACCATTCACGTACCGGAAGCGAAGGTCGAAGAAGTCGCTGCAAAATTTGCGGCACAGGGTGCTTATGTCATTACAGATCCGGCAGAAGTTTCAAAGCTTCGCGATTTCGTATTCCCGGGTGGCGCACTGAACAAGGATGCTGTCGGAATCAAACCTTACCTCATTGCAAAGGGCGCAGGAATTGAAGTACCGGAAGATACACGTCTTCTTGTTGTTAAAGTCGATAAGTTTGGTGCAGACGAAACGCTCTGCAAAGAAAAGCTGTTCCCGGTATTGGCGCTTGCACCTTATACAACTTGGGAAAATTGTGTTGACCATGCTGCGACAAACATCAACAACGAAGGAACCGGTCACAGCTGTGCACTCCATTCCAACACCCCGGCAAACGTCGAATATGCTGCTGAAAGAATCAGCGTATCCCGTTTCGTCGTAAACCAGATTGGTTCCAACAGCCTTGGCGGAACGCTTGCCAATGGACTGAACCCGACAGGAACACTCGGTTGCGGATCTTGGGGTAACAACTCCATCAGCGAAAACCTCTGGTGGAAGCACCTCGTCAACGTAAGTCGCATCGCTTATGAAATTCCGGATGCTCCGGGTCTCAAGCTGAGCGATGAGGAGCTCTGGGCACTCTAATTTTACGATTTCGTAGCCATAAAACAGACTCGGTTAAAGACGGAGATCCTCTATCTCCGTCTTTATTCATTGAGGTTGTGCGGTCTTGCTTATCGCAAAATTTGCTCCATTGCAGTCCATGAGTTTCAAGTGATATAATTCGGGGTAATATAAGGTGGTGCGTTTGGGCATAGTGGTGCTATGTCAAAGCTGCCTAACACAGTAACACCCGACATAGATCGCTTGAAACCGTTTTATTATTTTGTCACATGAGGCTTACTATGAGTTCAAGTAAAGAGTTTGATACCTTATATAATAAACTTGCAAATCGCATCATTCTCGTATCTTTGCTTGCGTTTATGCTTCTTCGTGTAGTCTTGGCAGCGATGGCCGAAGAATATTTTAGGCTAATCGTATCTGTTTCAAGTATTTTAGTCATTTATGTTTACATTGGTTTTCGAAACCACATCAAGATAAAATACCTAAGTCCCCCTTATTTCTTGCCTATTTTTATTGCGGGATGCAACGCAATTGCTTCTATACTCATCCATAGTTGGAGTTTCTATTTCCCTGTAATGCATTGCGTTTGCGTGATCAGCGCACTTTATATGAACAAACGCGGTTTGATTCTCTATATCGTTTTTGCCAACATTCTGACCCTCGTTCTTGTCTTGAAACGCCTACCATTTACGAGTGCACAGAATGGGGGAATACCGATGTCCGATCTTTGGGTGCATTGCCTCCTGTTCTTCGCAACCTGCATTCTCATCCTGCTTCTGATGAGCTTTGCCATCGATAAAAATAACCGGGCCAACAAGGCAGAAAACAGTTTTATCACGCTTTTTAGTACAACCCCCAATTTTATCGCACTTACGGACGAAAACGGCAAAATCGAATACATCAGTGATGCTTTTATCCAGATGATACAAACCGTATCTACACAAACAGAGGCAACCGGGAGAAATATCCGGGAAGTGGTTTCTATTCCGACCTTCCAGAATGAAATGGATGCCATTTTTTCAAGTGACGGGTATTTTGAAGAGAATTTTATGTTTTCTTTCAACAACAAAATTCTGTACTACAAAATCGTATCGGACATACTTCATGGCCCTTCAAAAGGGCGGTTTATCGAAGCTACCGACATCACCGAAATCATGGAAGCCAAACAAAGTGCAGAAGCAGCCAGTAAAACAAAAAGTGATTTTCTTTCCAACATGAGCCATGAAATTCGTACCCCCATGAATACGATTATCGGCATGTCGGCAATCGGGGAAGACGCCGAGGACACCGAGAATAAAAACTATTGTTTTGAGAGAATTGGCGAAGCTTCGAAGCACTTGCTTGGAATCATCAATGACATCCTCGATATCTCGAAGATTGAAGCCAATAAGTTGGAACTGTGTTTCATCGACTTCAACTTCAGGGATATGATTCAACGTGTTCAAAATGTAATTGCCTTCCGTATGCAGGAGAAAAAACATATTTTCGAGATCAATATCGATGACAACATTCCTGAGATTCTGGAAAGTGACGACCAACGAATTGCACAGATTTGCACAAACTTACTTTCCAATGCGGAGAAATTTACGCCGGACTCCGGGAGAATCACGTTTTCGGCGTCTCGCATTGATTCCATTGACGAGAACGGTTCTTTCCACCTTCGTCTTTCAGTCTCCGATAACGGAATCGGGATGTCGGAAGAACAGCTCGAAAAGATTTTCCAAGCCTTTATGCAAGCCGATTCGAGCACAACACGTATCTATGGCGGCACAGGACTCGGTCTTTCCATTACCAAGTCGATTACCGAGTTGTTGAAGGGAACCATTTCCGTAACCTCCAAACCCGGTGAGGGCTCGAGTTTTGTTTGTACCATTCCCATGCGTGTTGGCAATCATGCGAACATCGAATTAAAAAACAGCAACAACGAGACGCTCTTGGAAAATGAGTTTTTAGGGAAGACGCTATTGTTTGTGGAAGATGTTGAAATCAATCGCGAGATCCTAATGAACCTGCTTGCGTCTTCCGGCGCCATCATCGAATGTGCGGAAAATGGCAAAATTGCGCTCGACCTATTTACGAAAAATCCTGAAAAATACGATCTGATTCTCATGGATATTCAAATGCCTGTCATGGACGGCTACGAAGCATCTCGGCAGATTCGTGCAATCGATTCTGAGTTGGCAAAAACAATTCCGATTGTCGCGTTAACCGCCAACGTTTTTAAGGAAGATGTCGAAAAGGGCGTCGAAGCTAGCATGGATGACCATCTTGGAAAACCCTTAAATATCGCAGAGGTTCTCAAGATCTTACGAAAGTACTTATAACCCTTTATCATTTTGTCACAGGAAACGAATCAAACAATACGGAGGAATGAATGAAAAAATTCGGTTTAAATGAACTAAGAGAGATGTTTCGCGCGTTCTATGTTTCAAAAGGGCATTATGCGCAACCCAGCTTTTCTCTGGTGCCGGGCAGCGATAAGAGCTTACTTGTCATCAACTCCGGAATGGCTCCGCTCAAACCGTATTTTGCCGGGCTTGAAGAACCGCCATCCAAACGCATGACAACTTGCCAGAAATGTATCCGTACCGGCGATCTCGAAAATGTCGGCATTACATCGCGCCATGCAACTTTTTTTGAAATGCTTGGAAATTTTTCATTCGGTGACTATTTCAAAAAGGAATCCCTTGCTTGGGGTTGGGAATTCATCACGAGGATTCTTGAAATGCCACTCGAACAATTGTGGGCGACGGTATATTTAGACGATGATGAAGCCTATGACATTTGGGTTAACGAGATTGGAATCGCACCGGAACGTATTGTTCGCCTTGGCAAAGAAGATAACTTTTGGGAAATCGGAATTGGTCCTTGTGGTCCGTGTTCGGAAATCTATTTTGACCGCGGGGAAAAGTACGGATGCGACAAAGAAGATTGCAAGCCGGGATGCGACTGTGATCGATATGTCGAATTTTGGAATCATGTGTTTACGCAGTTTAACCGTGATGAAGCCGGGAATTATACGCCGCTTCCACATCCCAATATCGACACGGGTATGGGGCTTGAGCGCCTTGCTTGCATCGTTCAAGGGGTGGATTCCATTTTTGACATCGATACGATTCGACACATTTTAGCAGGTGTAACCGATCTTGCAGGTGTTGAATATAAGGATGGTGCTGCACCGACAGATAAATCGATTCGCATCATTACCGATCATATTCGTTCGGTAACCTTTATGATTGCAGACGGCATTCTTCCCAGCAATGAGGGTAGGGGATACGTGCTGCGTCGATTGCTTCGTCGCGCTGCCGTGCATGGCAGAAAACTCGGCATCAAACAGCTGTTCCTCGAATCACTAACCGACAAGGTCATTGCCGTTTCGGGCGAT
>JAITTH010000078.1 GCA_031287295.1 Eubacteriales Family XIII. Incertae Sedis bacterium | reverse complement strand
CTCATGTGACAAAGTAATAAACGCCGCAAATGGACAAATTTTACGATCAGCTATGTTCTCGTCCTCACCGTACCTACGGGTACGCTTTCGTCCTGCGGCCTTGCTTATCGCAAAATTTGTTCCATTGCGGTCCATGAGTTTCAAGTGATACAATTTTAGGGTGATACAAGGCAGGCGAGTTTGGGCATAGTGGTGCTATGTCAAACGAGCCTAACACAGCATCACCCGAAATTTACCACTTGAAACCGTTTTATTACTTTGTCACATGAGGCTTGTAATATTTTGCAAAAAAATCACGGCGGAGCTCGTTAAAATCTCCCGACTCAATTGCCTGACGAATCTGCTCCATCAGCCTTAACAAAAACCGCAAATTGTGAATCGAAAGCAACATCGCCGACATGATTTCTCCGGACTTAAACAAGTGCCGCAGGTAGGCACGGCTGTAATTGCGACAGGTATAACAGTCGCATTCCGCATCAAGAGGTCCGAAGTCACGCGTGTGGACGGCGTTTTTGATGTTCAGAGGACCGTTTGAGGTCATCACAGATCCGTGCCTCGCCTCACGCGTCGGCAGAACACAGTCGAACATATCGACCCCACGCGCCACGCCCTCGATCAGTGCATCCGGACTGCCGACACCCATCAAATACCGTGGTTTGTTCTCGGGAAGCAAATCGACGGAAGCATCCAACATTTCATACATGAGCGACTTTTCTTCCCCGACCGAAAGTCCACCAATGGCATAGCCGGGAAGGTCCAATGCGGTAATCGCCGTCGCGCTCTCCCGGCGCAAATCCGCGTACATGCCACCCTGCATGATGCCAAAAAGAGACTGTCGTGCCGTATTTTGGTGCGCCTTGGCACATCGCTCAAGCCAACGTGTTGTTCGATTCAAAGCGTCTTTGGTATAGGCATAATCCGACGGATAATCGGTGCACTCATCAAACGCCATGATGATGTCGGCCCCGAGCGCATTTTGGATTTCTATGGATTTTTCGGGCGTAAGTTCCAGCGCGCGCCCATCGATATGGGATCGAAACAACACACCTTGTTCTGTAATTTTTCGCATTTTGCCGAGACTGAAAACCTGAAAGCCACCGCTATCGGTGAGGATCGGTCCGTTCCAATTCATAAAGGAATGCAGCCCGCCCGCCTCCGACACAATCTCATGCCCGGGACGCAAAAACAGGTGATAGGTGTTTGCGAGCAAAATTTGCGTACCGATCTCTGTAAGGTCGTCCGGCTTGACAGCTTTCACGGTTGCTGCCGTGCCCACAGGCATAAAAATCGGCGTCTGCACCACACCGTGCGGCGTTTGCAGCTGCCCGCGTCTCGCCTTCGTAGACGCATCTTTTTTCAACAATTCAAATGTAACTGCATTCTTTTTCATAGAATCAACATGGCGTCTCCATAGCTGAAAACGCGGTATTCCTTTTCAATTGCTTCCCGATAAATGTTCAAAATCTTCTCCCGGTCGTAAAACGCAGAAACCAACATGAGCAGGGTCGATTTCGGCAGGTGGAAATTGGTTATGAGCGCATCCGTCATCTGAAAATTCGGTCCACCCGGATAGAGGAAAATATCCGTGCTTCCGAAACCTGCCTTTATCTTTGGCACATCGGAAACGGTCGCGCAGGTTTGTGCTGCCACCACGGCACTTTCGATGGTTCGTACGGATGTTGTGCCCACACAGATCACGCGTCGTTTTTCCGCCTTGGCGAGGTTGATGGAGGCAGCAGCTTCTTCGCTGATGTGATACTGCTCCCTGTGCATGTGGTGCGCTTCGATATCTTCCGCCTGTACGGGACGAAACGTGCCCAAACCCACGTGCAAAGTGACAAACACAATCTCGACGCCCTTTTTGCGAAGGACCTCGAGTAATTCCGGCGTAAAATGTAAGCCCGCAGTGGGCGCAGCGACAGAGCCGGGGTTCGAAGCGTAGATCGTCTGGTAGCGATCCTCATCCGTGGCGTCCGCCTCACGTCGAATGTAGGGTGGCAAAGGCATTCGTCCCAGATGGTCCAAGATTTCAAGGAAAATACCTGTGTATTCAAATCGAACAAGCACGGTTCCGTCTTCTTCTTTGGAAACAAGCACCGCCGAAAGCACATCGCCGAATAGAACACGATCTCCCGGCTTGAATCGTTTCCCCGGTCTGGCGAGGCAGGTCCAAAGGTCTCCGTCGGAAGCGTGTGTCTCCGGTCCGGAAGCGTATGACTCCGATCCGGCATGCCCGGACGCGCGCGCCAGCAAAAAGAGCTCCACCCTTGCCCCTGTGCCTTCCTTTGTCCCGATCAGACGCGCCTTTATGACGCGTGAATCGTTTACAACCAAGACATCTCCTTGGTTCAAATACCCGGGAAGGTCTGAAAACAGACGGTCTTCCGTATGATTGGTCTCTCGGTGAACCACAAGAAGCCTGGAGGCATCTCTTTTTTCGGTTGGGTACTGCGCAATGGCAGATTCCGGAAGGAAATAATCGAAGAGGTTGATGTTCATCGTTCGGGGCGTTCCTGCTCTTCTTCGACTTCCTCAGCATCGCCGAGAAAGGCCAACTGTGCCACACCCCGCTCCGGCGCAGAGAGCCCAAGATGCCGATAGGCAGCGTCCGATACGACGCGTCCTTTTTGTGTCCGGTGCAAAAATCCACTCTGCATCAGGAAAGGTTCGTAGACGTCTTCGATGGTCACACGTTCTTCGCCAATGGCTGCAGCAATGGTATCGATGCCAACGGGACCGCCACCGAAGCGATCGATAATCAGCCTCAGAATGTCGCGGTCTAACCCTTCCAGCCCATCTTTATCGATGCCGAGTGCCGTAAGCGCCTCATCTGTAATCGCCATGTCGATGCGCCCTTCTCCCTTTACCTGGCTAAAATCGCGCACTCGTTTCAGCAAACGATTCGCGACGCGAGGCGTCCCGCGTGAACGTCCCGCCAGTTCCAAGAGGCTATCCGGTTCGATGGGGATATTGAGCAAATGTGCCGACCTGCGAATGATTTCCGCAAGCTCATCCTTCGTGTACATTTCGAATTTATTGATGATGCCGAATCTGTCTCGAAGTGGCGCAGAAAGACTTCCTGCACGCGTTGTCGCCCCAATGAGCGTAAACTTTGCAAGCGGGATCCGGTAGGCTTTTGCCGAGGGACCTTTCCCGATGATCATGTCAATCTCGTAGTCTTCCATCGCCGAATAGAGAATCTCTTCCGCAGATCGGTTGAGCCGATGGATTTCGTCGATAAAAAGGACATCTCCTTCATTCAGGTTTGTGAGCAGTGCCGCAAGATCGCCTGCCCGCTCGATTGCGGGACCGGATGTGATGCGCAAGTCTACGCCGAGTTCATTGGCAATGATGCCGGCAAGTGTCGTCTTCCCCAGTCCGGGTGGTCCGTAAAAAAGCACGTGATCGAGAGAATCTCCGCGATTTTTTGCCGCTTCGATGAAGATGCTCAGATTGTTCGTGACGGACTTCTGCCCGATGTATTCTTCGAGCGTCTTTGGGCGAAGTGCCGTATCCCGAATCAGTTCTTCCACGTTGATATTTTCTGCGCTGACAATGCGCGCGTCAAATTCTGTCATTCCGCCTTACCCCATGCTCCGAAGTGCTCGCTTCAGATATTCTTCCACCGTCAGGCCTTCTTCTTCAATACCCATGACAGCGACACCTGCCTCCGAACGCGTGTAACCAAGGCTGAGCAGCGCCTCAATCGCAAATGCCTTTGCATCGCCCGCTGACGTTGCCTGCGTACCTTCAGGGGTACCGGGTGCCGGACCCGCCGTTTTCTGGAGCTTGTCTGAAAGCTCAAGAACAATTCGTTCCGCCGATTTTTTACCGACGCCGTTTGCCCGTGTGAGCATCGTTGCATCGCCGAAGATGATGGCTCGAATCGCTTCCGATGTAGGCATTGCCGACAAAACGGAGAGTGCCGCTTTTGCACCGATTCCACTCACCGTCAGGAGTTTGCGGAAAAGATGAACCGATTCCCGGTCCTCAAAACCGTACAGGCTCATTTCGTCTTCTTTGACGATCATCACCGTAAAAAGTCTCACTTCCTCGCCTTCCCGGGCGAGAAAAACGGGGGAAGAGCTCGGAGCAAAGATCTCGTACCCGACACCCCCGGTGTCTACGACGACTGCGTTTTCCAATTTATAGGCAAGTTTTCCATGGACATAGCCAATCATTTGTTTTTCCTTTGTTGTTTGCTGACCGCATCTGCGACACGATCAATATACGATGCGGAATTTCCATGACAGATTGCCGCTGCGACCGCATCCGCTGCGTCATCCGGCTTTGGAACCTCCGGCAAATTGAGCAACGACTTTACGATTTGCTGTATCTGCGTTTTGCTCGCTCTGCCGTATCCTGCCAACGCCTGCTTGATCTGCAACGGCGTATATTCGTAGACAGGAAGCCCGCTGTTCGCACAGGCTAAGATGGCCGCACCACGCGCTTCACCAACCTTGATGGCCGTCTTTGCATTGCTGTTGAAAAACAGCTCTTCGACGGCAGCAACATCGGGTCTGAGAATCGAGATGATTTCCATAATTCCACTGTAGATTCTTTTTAACCTGAGTGGCATTTCTTCTCCGGCTTCCGTCGTCAGCACACCACATTCGATGAGCGCATTTCGACTGCCACGATGCTCAATCACACCATAGCCCAGGATGGCATATCCCGGATCGATCCCAAGGATGCGCATCGTTCCCTATTTCCCGAGACCGGCTTCTACGGCAACCGCAACCGCGACCGTCGCGCCAACCATAGGGTTGTTTCCCATGCCGAGAAAACCCATCATCTCTACGTGTGCGGGAACCGAACTCGAACCCGCAAACTGCGCATCAGAATGCATTCTGCCCATCGTATCCGTCATACCATCAGATGCAGGACCTGCTGCCATATTGTCCGGATGCAGCGTTCTGCCCGTGCCACCTCCGGAAGCCACTGAAAAGTACTTCTTGCCCTTTTCAAGGCATTCCTTTTTATACGTTCCCGCCACAGGATGCTGAAACCGCGTCGGATTCGTGGAATTTCCCGTAATGGACACATCGACCTTTTCGAGATGCATAATCGCAACACCTTCGCGCACATCGTCTGCCCCATAACAGCGAACCTTGCTTCGCTCCCCTTCGGAGTAGACAAATTCTTGTACGACAGCCACCTCACCCGTCGCATAATCGAACTGCGTCTGCACATAGGTAAACCCGTTGATGCGGGAGATGATTTGCGCCGCATCTTTGCCGAGCCCGTTTAAGATGACGCGAAGCGGAATTTTTCGGCTCTTGTTTGCATTGCGTACGATTCCGATGGCACCTTCCGCAGCAGCAAAGGATTCATGCCCTGCCAAAAAGGCAAAACACTCCGTCTCCTCTTGCAGCAGCATAGAAGCGAGGTTTCCATGCCCCAATCCGACCTTGCGATCGTCGGCGACAGAACCGGGAATGCAAAAAGCCTGCAAACCGATGCCAATGACCGATGCGGCCTCCGCAGCCGTTTTCACGCCTGTTTTCAGCGCAATCGCCGCACCCATGGTGTAAGCCCACCCGGCGTTTTCAAACGCGATTTGCTGTATTTCCGAAACGATGTCTGCCGGAGAAAACCCGGCTTCTGTACATATTTTTTTCGCCTCATCCAAGTCTTTTATGCCATACTCGGAGAGAACGGCGTTGATTTTATCGATTCTTCTCTCGTAGCTTTCAAAATATGCCATGATGCCCCCTCCTATTCTGTCCGCGGATCGACATACTTCACCGCTTCTTCAAACCGACCGTAACAACCTGTATTTTCGCGAATGGCTTCGTTTGCATCCTTGCCCTTTTTTACGGCCTGCATCACTTTTCCAAGGTGCACATACTCGTAGCCGATCACGAGGTCTTCCTGATCGAGAGCAAGTCGTGTTACATAGCCCTCCGCCATTTCGAGAAAGCGCACGCCCTTCGCCTTTGTTCCGTACATCGTACCAATCTGGCTTCGGAGTCCTTTCCCAAGGTCTTCGAGTCCGGCACCAATCGGCAGCCCACCCTCGGAAAATGCCGTCTGCGTACGACCGTAAACGATTTGTAAAAACAGCTCGCGCATCGCCGTATTGATGGCATCGCAAACAAGATCGGTATTGAGTGCTTCGAGAATCGTTTTCCCCTGCAAAATTTCCGCAGCCATTGCGGCAGAATGGGTCATGCCACTACATCCGATGGTTTCGATGAGCGCCTCTTCGATGATGCCTTTTTTCACATTTAACGTGAGCTTACAAGCACCCTGCTGTGGTGCGCACCAACCGACGCCGTGCGTAAGTCCGCTGATATCGTCAATTTGCTTCGCCTTCACCCATTTTCCCTCTTCCGGGATGGGGGCCGGTCCGTGATTCACGCCCTTTTCAATCGGGCACATATGTTCCACTTCTGCCGAATACATCATGTTCACTCTCCTTGCTGGTTCCAAGAGCTTTCGTTAGCC
>JAITTH010000159.1 GCA_031287295.1 Eubacteriales Family XIII. Incertae Sedis bacterium | reverse complement strand
CGCCGAGACAATCGACCCAAATCCAAGCATGAGAGGCACCGTACCCAAACTGAACAGGAACATGGATAATGCGCCCACAAATGGATTCCCTGACGCTAACGCAACAATCTGCATTGACTGCAAAGGTCCACACGGCATGAGCCCATTCAGCAGCCCCACAAGGAACGGACTTTTGTTTTGCGCCTTTCCCGCATCGATCTTCCGTGCCAAAAATCCGGGCATTCTCAGCGTAAATCTACGCAGCCATGGGAACAATCCCAACATATTGATGCCCATGATGACCATGAACACGCCTGCAACCAATTTCAAGAGCCCTTGTACCATTGTGGGCAAACCGACACTCGAACCCCCGCCGAGCAAAAAACCGACAAGCCCCAAAATGAAACCGATTCCTGTATAGGAAATCACGCGTCCGAGATTGTAAAGAAAGGCGGGCACAAACGTAGAAGGCGCACCCACCTTTGGAAGGCTCTGCGAAAGATTGATGCCTCCGCACATTGCCAGACAATGCACCGACGTTATGAGTCCGATGACAAACAACATGCCGTAGCCCATCTTCGCATCCGCCAACCTGCTCGGAGCAAGCAGATTCAAAAGACCAAAATGTTGAAGCAACACGTAAAGCAAGAGAATGATCGACAGCAGGGCAACAACACGAGAGGTCATAGGTTCTTGCAAATCCGTACCTTTACGGACGCGGTAATGCAGCTGCTCGATGGCAGCCTCAATCTCCTGCCCCGAAATCTGATTCGCATCGTAAGTGACCTTCGCAGTCCCTGCGCTGTAACTCACGTTTGCAGACAAAACCCCGGTCGTATTTTGCAGCTTTCTCTCAATCTTATTCTGGCAGTTCTGGCATGTCATGCCGTCGATACTCAGGGAAACACTGGTTAAATCCTCTTGGGACAAACGCTCTTCCGCATCTACGTACCGATGATTCCTTCGCTTCTTTGATTTCACATTTCCCTCCGGGATATTGTCCTGCACCGTCCATTGACACGATCAGTATATCTGGGAAATGTATGGATTTTATGTGGTTGAAGGTAGAGCGATTAGGCATCTACTCCAGATATTTTTCCGCCTGTATCGCAGCAATCGCACCATCGGAAACCGCCGTGACAACCTGCCTAAGACTCTTTTTCCTCACATCTCCTGCTGCATAGACACCCGGAATGTTCGTGTGCATATCCTCATTTGTTACAAGGTAGCCTTCGTCCATTTCAAGCTTGCCAACAAAGAGTTCCGATTTCGGAATGTTTCCGGTAAATCCAAAGACACCAAACATCCCATCTTTTTCATCGGCAAGAATCTGCGTCAAAGAATTTGTCTTAACATTGCGGACCGTCATGCCCGATAGCAATCCTTCTCCGTGCAGTTCTTCGATCACCGTGTCCCACAGAAACGCAATCTTGGGATTCCTGAAAGCTTTTTCCTGTACGGACTTTGCCGCACGCAATGCATCGCGACGATGAATGATGGTGACCTTTCTTGCAAATCTCGATAGGTACATGGCTTCCTCTATCGCGCTATCTCCGCCACCCACGACATAAACATCGAATCCCTCGAAGAAATTCGCATCGCAAGTCGCACAATAGGAAACGCCTCTGCCGACAAATTGCCCTTCGCCTTTGCAACCAATCGCGCGCGGAAAAGCGCCTGTCGCGATAATAAGCGTCTTGCATTTGTAGGTTGCACGTTCACAGATCACTTGCTTGATTTCGCCTTCAAGAAGAACCTCCTTTACGATGTCCTGCACCGTCTCGGTTCCGAATTTCACCACCTGTTCTGACATACGTGCAATAAGTGATGCCCCGGATTCTCCTTCCTGAAGCTGCCCGGGATAATTTTCGATTTCGTTGGTCATCGAAATCTGACCGCCATACATACCCTTTTCGATCAACAGTGTTTTCAAACGGCTTCTGCCGGCATAAATTCCGGCTGCCAATCCGGCCGGTCCTCCACCCAACACAATCACGTCATAAAGTTCATAAGATACATCCATAGAATTCACCCTTTCTTTGCCTTTACAGCATTTTCCCACGTCAACCAACCACCGCTCAGATTATGAATGTTGGTGTACCCATTCTGTCTGAGAATTCTCGCGGCAATGTATCCGCGAATTCCAACACGGCAATAGAGATGAATCGGCGCGGTCTTGTCTTCCGGAAGATCCGAAAGAATGTCTCGAAGGTCATCCACCGGCATGAGTTTTGCTCCGGTGATGTGCCCTGCCTCAAACTCTCCCCTCGTGCGAACATCAAGAATCAGCTCTTTTTCCGGATCAATTTGTGCAAGTTCATCCCACGCAATTTGGGGATCATAGCCATCCAGAATATTCGCACCCACGAAGCCGACAAAATTCACCGGATCCTTTGCCGAAGAAAACGGTGGTGCGTAGCACAGTTCGAGTTCCTGCAAGTCGCGGATCGTCAATTTTGCACGAAGCGCGGTCGCCAACACATCGATACGTTTATCCACACCTTCCGTTCCGACTGCCTGCGCGCCGAGAAGCGCACCTGTCTCCTTGTGGAAAATCACTTTCAGGGCAAACTGGTTTGATCCGGGATAATAGCTTGCATGTGTCGCAGGATGAAGCCAAACCGCATGATACGGAATGTCTGTCGTTCTCAGGACCTTCTCATTGACGCCGGTTACCGCAGCCGAAATACCAAACACCTTTACGATTGCCGTACCCTGTGTTCCTTCAAACTTTGACGCTATGCCACAGATGTTATCCGCAACAATACGACCCTGTTTGTTTGCCGGACCGGCAAGCGGTTTTTGGACACCTGCCCCGAGGACGAAGTCTTTTACCTCTACGGCATCGCCAACGGCATAGATGTTGGGATTCGATGTCTGCATATGTTTGTCCACGACGATTCCGCCTTTTTCATTTAAGGCTAGTCCCGCCGATTTTGCGAGTGCATTGTCCGGCGTTACACCGATGGCAAGCAGTAGGAAATCTGCGGGAATCTGCGTGCCGTCTTGCAGCGTAACAAACCCGTTTTGGTAGGATTCCACCTTGCTGTTGAATCGAAGATCGACGCCCTTTT
>JAITTH010000073.1 GCA_031287295.1 Eubacteriales Family XIII. Incertae Sedis bacterium | reverse complement strand
ACGGCAAGACCTACAAGGCCCGCACCACAGAGAACAGTGGATCCCATTCTTCGCAATCAGGCATCCATCGATATCATTCAGACTTCCGACGAAAATTTCAGCGAAGAAGATTTCCTCGCGTGGGTGCGCGAAGTCTTTGTTGCGCTGAACGTGGCATGGACAGCGCGCGATTGGACCTCCATTCGTGTCTTCGAAGATGACAATCTGTTCCGTGAACACGAAATGCAGCTTGAAGACTATATTCGCCGCAATCAAATCAATCAAATTGAGCGTTTGGGCATTACTGAGGCAGCCATCACAGATCACGATTTGGATGCAAATCGCGAGTACGTGACGGTGAAAGTGCGTGCGCATATGGTCGATTATGTCATAGACGAACGAACAAAAGCCGTGGTTTCCGGGGACAGTTCTCGTGTCGTTCATATGCAATACACATTAAAATTCATGCGCACCTTGGGCACGAAGACCCTTGGCAATCTGCGTGAAATCGGCGTTACAAACTGCCCGAACTGTGGTGCGCCCACAAAGCTCACTGCCGCAGGACAGTGTGAATATTGTAAGACAATCATCACATCCGGAACATACAATTGGATGCTCGTGTCGTATACGGGCGTACATGCCGATTAGCATCGGTTTTTGTCACATAAGGCTTAGAGAAGGGAGCACGGAATGGGATTACTAAAAGCAGCGGTAACGGCAGTCGGAAGCGCAATGGCAGATCAATGGAAAGAGTTTATTCAGGTAGACAGCATGTCTTCCGATCTTCTTTTGCAAAAAGGACATCCACGGTCAACTTCAGCGGCCCAATCGACACTCAGCAATCCGTCTAACACACAGGGTTCGCGCGATGTCATTTCCCGTGATTCAAAATTACTCGTCAACGACGGACAGGCACTACTCGTTGTCGAAAATGGGAAAATTGTAGACTTTACAGTGGAAGCAGGCGAATATATCTTCGATAAATCTTCCGAACCTTCCCTCTTTGCAGGCGGATTCGGCAAAAATCTGAAAGACACTTTTGCAAACATCGGAAAACGCTTTACGATGGGCGGAGATGTCGCGAATATGCAAGTTGCGTATTATGTGAACATCAAGGAACTCATCGACAACAAATTCGGTTCTGCACAACCGGTACCGTACAATGATAGGAACTATGGCACCGTCGTCTATGTTCGCTATTTCGGAACCTACTCGCTTAGGATTGTCGATCCCCTGCGCTTCTACGCAAATATTTCCGGTAACGTAACAGAATCTTTCCGGATGAAAGAACTGGAAACGCAGATTGAATCTGAATTTTATACGGCACTGAATACTGCACTCGGAACCCTTGCTACACAGGGTGTCAGTTTTGCAGATCTGACCGCCAAACAGATGGAACTTGCCGATCTGATGAACAACGTTCTCGATGGTCCTTGGCGCAATGAACGCGGATTCGAGATTTCCCGAGTCGGTATCACAGGAATTACACCGGACGATGAAACCCGCGAGAGGATTCAGAAATTCGATCAGGCACGCATGGTTGGGTCGAGTTCTGCCGCTTCCGCCGGTACCATGACACAGGCGCAGGCCGCTGCTCTCGAAAATATGGGGAAACAGGAAGGTGGCGCGAGTGGTATGGATGCACTCGGCATGACGATGGGCATGATGGGCATGAACATGATGAATCAACAAATGCAGCAAATGCAAAACCCGCAAATGAACCCTGCGGCTGCTCCTGTACAACCGGTTCCGCCTGTCGCGCCAATACCGGTCGCAGGAACATGGACCTGCGTAAAATGTGGTACAAATAACGATGCAAACTTTTGCAAAGCCTGTGGTTCGCCAAAACCATCCACCGACTGGGCATGTGACTGTGGAGCCGTAAACGATGGGAACTTCTGCAAAAACTGCGGGAAGCCACGCCCGTAAGGTAGCGAGAAGAGGATCCGTTTTTAGCTCTGTATAAACGCGGCGAATTTGTCGCTGATAGACTCAAAAACGTCTACCAAAATAGGGTCAAAGTGAGTGCCGCGCCCCGCCAAGATGATGCTCTTGGCATCTTCGGTCGGCATCGAGTTTTTGTAAGGACGCTGCGATATGAGCGCATCGTAGACATCCGCCAATGCCATTACCCGCCCCTCAAGCGGGATAAACTCGCCACTTAGACCGAGCGGATAGCCACTGCCATCCCACTTTTCGTGGTGCGTACCGGCAATCAGTTTGGCATACATCAAAAAACTCTGTTCGTTGCCAACGTCTTTTTCGATATCGTCAATCAAATCTACGCCAATCTGGGTGTGCGTTTTCATGGTTTCAAACTCTTCTTCAGTTAATTTGCCAGGTTTTTTTAAGATGGCATCCGGGATAGCCACTTTGCCTACATCGTGAAGCTGCGTAGAAGCGACTAAAAGGTTTTTATCCCAATTGGCAGTTTCCTCTGAATAAATACCTTCTTGGATAAGATGCTCCATCAACAACCTGAAGAAATAAGTGGTTCGAGAAACATGACCACCCGTCACATCGTCTCGATACTCTACAACTTCCGCCACGACACCAAGAATGGTATCTCGCAGTTTGATCAATTGATGTGTCTTTTCGGCCACCAGATCCTCAAGATTTTCGTTGTACTGCTTGAGCTTTTGGCGTTGTGAGGCAATCAACAAATGGCTGTCTATGCGCCGCAACAGCAGCGAGGTCGAAAACGGTTTGTAAACGTAGTCAACGGCACCCATACTCAGCCCCCGAAGTTCGCTGTTCTCGTCAACATTAGAGGTTAAAAAGATGACCGGAATGTCTCGAAAACGTTCGTCGGCTTGGAGAATGCTAATTGCCTCATAGCCGTCCATTTCGGGCATATTTATATCGAGCAAAATCAAATCGGGCACAATTTTTTCTAGCAGTATAAAAAGCTTTTGCGCGGAATTAACCGGGAACACCTCATGGAAAGTTTTGAGCATAGTCTTTCCGAC
>JAITTH010000145.1 GCA_031287295.1 Eubacteriales Family XIII. Incertae Sedis bacterium | reverse complement strand
AGTACGTTAAGATAATCATCGATAAAAAGGAGCAGACCCATCAGCCAAGTTGCAAAGAGTGCGCGCTTGCGAGTCTTTGCATAACGTCCGAGTACTTCGGCAAAGGATGAGGCGGCATTTGATTTTTCAAGAATCATCAGCAATGCACCCATCAATCCGCATACGAGGAATACCCATCCAATTGTCGGGTCTGCCATTTCTTTTAAGAGCAGTCCCACAAACTCTCCAAGAAAACCTGTTTTAGAATTTATTATGACTGCGACAAAGACGGCGACAAGCAGTGGTTCGAATGTCTTTTTCGTAATGAGAGATAATACAATTACAACTGCAATCGGAATTAAACAAATTGGTCCATAGATATCTACTGCTTCCATATTATTACTCCCTCCTAAAAATGTGATTTATTAAGCTAAAGCGTCCAAGGTATATTAGCCTGCCTGAGAATTTTACCGGGAAGGCTACTTTGAACCGCTTTCGAGTCTTTTACAACGGACACACCGTTTACAATGACGTGGTCGATGCCTGTGGGTGGTGCATCCGGTTTACCGATTCCGACATAATCCGAATTGCTTTTTATCGTCGCCGGATCAAACACCACAACATCTGCATCCGCACCAAGACCAATAAAACCCTTGCTATCCGCGATACCCATCTGCTTCGCCGGCATATAGGTAGACTTCGTCACCGCTTCGAGCAATGTAAGCGCACCCTGTTCACGCACAAGTTTCTCAAAGACCTTCGGAAAAGTTCCCGAATCCTGCGGATGCCCTTCACCGGGCGCATCAACGAGTCCGGCGTCAGTTGAAATCATTGTAAACGGCTCTTTTATAGCGCGCACGAGATCCGGCCACACACCAACGAATGCCGTGCCGACCGTGGATTCTTCCTGAGTTCTGACATATTCGTAAATCTCGGGAGTTGCTCTTTCCCCCGTATATTTGCCCGATGATATAATCAAGTCGTTCAGATTTACGCCATACCTTATATTCCAACCCTCATCGAATACTGCGGACTGTATGTAGGTCGCGAAAGCTTCATATACTCCTGAATCGCAAAGCAGCGGCCAGCCCTGCTTTATTGTATTTCGAATCATAACCATCGCCATCTCAGTCACTTCCGGATGTACTCCGAACTGATAAGCGAGATGGGATATATGTATACGCGCACCGGTTTTCTTCATCATCTGAATTGCTTCATTAAGACCGTTGGCAAAATCGAGAGCATCTGTCCTTATATGTATAGGCACGAGCTTGCCATATCTTGCAGCTACCTGAACAAGCGGTAAATACTCCTCCTCATTCGCACCGGGAGCGTATTCAAGGCCAAGCGATACTCCGAAAGCACCTTGTTCGAGTCCCTCTTCCGCAAGTGCTGCCATTTTTTCAATCTGCGTTGCATCGGCAACATCATAGGAATCATTTAGCCCCACAAGCGCCCGCAACCGCCAAGAATGACCAATCAAAGTTGCAAAATTTAGCGGGTATCCCTGTTTCTCTATACCGTCTAAAAAGTCTTTAATCGGGGTGTCCACATTGAGTCCGCAGTTGCCGGAGAGAGCTGTGGTGATGCCCTGCCGCACGGACATCCATGCAGGCTCAAGTGGATAGTTGATATGCGAGTGAATGTCAATAAATCCTGGACAGACGATTCTGTTTGTGGCATCGATAACCTCCGTGGCATCAATTCTATCCCGTGTAATTGCCCTGATCACACCGTCTTTAATGCCAATGTGACCGATGGTGGTCTGCTGCGTCTTTGGATCAATAATCATTCCATTCATGATGGAAATATCATACATTTCATTGTCACCTCGTTTCTAAAAACACATCTATATACAGCTGCTTATGGTATACAATGCAACAGCAACTTTCGTGCCAGTGAATGCGAACTGCTACGAATTGCTGTCGTATAGTACTTTGTCAAACCGGATAATAAATCGTCTCTGTCTGCGTAGACGGACCGTCAGTATACATATTCGCCAAAAAGCGTATGAAACCAACGCAGATGATGATTAGTATGCTATCAAATACACTGTATTTTTATACAGACAGTATTTTTCAAATTGGAATTCCCAACCGCTTCATTTTTTGATATAAAAGTGTACGGGTTATACGAAGATATTCCGCTGCTCTGGATTTGTTATTGTCGAATTTTTCAAGTGTCTGCATGATTAAGGCGCGCTCTGTCCTGCGGAGACATTCCTCTATTGGACGCTCGGCGCACTCAATCAGTTTTAGGCTGAGGTCACCAACATCGTAGAGACCGAAATCGATATTCTCCGCATATAGCGTTTCGCCTTCAATGTAGTTCATACTTTTTTCGACCACATTGCGAAGCTCACGAATGTTACCCGGCCAGTCGTATTCGGTAAGCAGTTTCTTTGCCCTTGGGTCAATCTTAGTGACGTTCTTTCCAAACAGATTATTGTATTCATCCACATAATATTTCACAAGCAATGGGATGTCATCTTTTCTCTCACGAAGAGGAGGAATCTGCAATTCTACCACGTTGAGCCTGTAATACAAATCTGGCCGAAGTTCACCAGACGACAGCAATTCCTGAGGTTCCTTGTTTGTTGCTACGATGATGCGTGCGTCCACAGGGATTGGCTTTGATGCGCCGATGCGTTCTACCTCTTTCTCCTGAAGAACGCGGAGCAGTTTTGATTGAAGTTGCAACGGCATATGACTGAGTTCATCGATGAAGAGCGTTCCCCCGTCAGCTATTTCAAACTTGCCCTTCTTCGCTTTTGTGCCTGCGCCTGTAAACGAGCCCGGTTCATGTCCGAACAATTCGGATTCTTGTAATGATTCGGGCATCGCAGCAGCATTGATTCGGATAAAATTACGCAATTTTCTCTTGCTAAGATTGTGGATGGAATGTGCTACAAGTTCTTTTCCCGTGCCAGTCTCCCCTGTAATCATCACGGTCGAGTCTGTCCTCGAAACGATTTTGATTTTTTCCCTCAGATCTCGAACCGCATAGGAGTTGCCACGGATTTGATCAATCGTGTATTTTGCGCCCAGATGCCGATTCATCTCTTTCGAAAAATATTTAAGTTCTTCGTCAAGATCGATATAGTGTTGGACGAATGCCTCGATGACTTCCATGTCTTCGAAAATGTCGTATTCAACTACACCCACCATCTCTCCATCTTTATACATCGGATGACGTGTACTCGCGCTGAAACGCCCTTGGTCAAAATAGAATTCCGTCTTTGTGAAATTCTGTTTTTTTTCTATTGTGTCCATCATCTTTGAAAACGAAAACAGCTCTTTGATGGGTTTGCCAAGTGCCGTCTTATAGTCGATATCACAAAAATCACAGATTTGTTTATTGATGTAAGTGCAGCGACCTTCCATATCTATGGTGACAAAGCCATTGACATGTTCCAGAAAGAACTGAAAATCTTCAACTGTGAGTTTCGGATTGAATTTCATGACCGCCTATCGATAAGCTGTACTAACTGTTGTTGCTATGCAAATCAGTGTATTATAAATTCATCTTTCCTGCAATACTCGTAGTATTCTTCTACGTCAGTCGCCTGATTGCTTCTGCGTAGATATGCGTGATTTTTATTAAGTCTTCTATTGATATGAACTCGTCCGCTTGGTGCATTACGTGCGGACCGTCCGGGAATTTTGGGCCGTATGCTACGGCACGGGGTATGGCGCGGGCGTAGGTCGCTCCGCCCATTACTATCGGCTGTGCCTGCCCATCGCCGGTCTGTTCCTTATAGGCATCCATCAGCGTCACGATGAACGGGTCATCTGGCTCGAACCATATCGGCGCCTT
>JAITTH010000040.1 GCA_031287295.1 Eubacteriales Family XIII. Incertae Sedis bacterium | reverse complement strand
AATCAGATATACGTAATCGAAGTGAATCCACGCGCCTCCCGGACCGTTCCTGTCATCAGCAAAGTCACCGGGGTTCCGATGGTGAAATTGGCGGTGGCGTCTATGTTGGGCAAAAGCTTGGCAGACAGCGAATATGGAACGGGGCTCTACCCGAACAAGAAGTTTACATCGGTGAAAATGCCTGTGTTTTCCAATGCAAAACTGACCAATGTAGATATTGCACTCGGTCCTGAAATGAAATCGACGGGCGAAATATTGTCCATCGATTCCACCTACGAAAAAGCAATTTACAAAGGTTTCCTTGCGACAGGCGTAACGATTCCGATTGACGGTGGTATTTATGTGAGTTTGCGCGATCCGGAGAAGACGGAAGAGACGGTGCACATTCTTTCCGAATATGCCAAAGAAGGGTATACGCTTTACGCATCGACAGGAACAGGGGCTTTCTTGCAGTCGCATGGACTTCACATCGCCGAAATTGTAGATGAGCCCAAAGCGGTGCGAAATCTCGTAGATGATGAAAAAGTGCAAATTGTCATCAATGTTCCGAAGGTGCAGAACAGGGTTGGATACGATGCCTTTGATATTCGGCGCTATGCAACAGAGCGCAACTTCCCCGTTTTGACATGCATGGATACGGCAGCGGCATTTCTGATCGCCGCAAGGAATAAAAAGCTCGGAGTGGTACCAAATTACTTGAGTCTCGATGAATATTAAGAGGGGAAAAGAGGCTGGGAGAAATTTTGAAATTATAATATTCTGAATATTTTGAATCCAATTGACAATACTTTTTTCGTGCGCTATACTATCTGTATTCGGTCTATCGTTTCTTTGTGATGGACAAAGAACAGTCATGCGCTGTGCGATTCGGGAAAACCAAAGGGAAAAGGTTGTAAAAGGAGGCGGATAGAGATGTATAATATCGCAAAAGAGTATGGCAGCAAGGTCTTTAACGAGCAAGTGATGAAGGACAGGCTGCCTTTTGATATTTATCAATCACTCATTACCAGTATCAAAAAGAAATCACCGCTGGATTCTTCCATTGCCGATGTTGTTGCAAATGCAATGAAAGAATGGGCGATTGAACTCGGCGTGACACATTATACGCATTGGTTCCAGCCGATGACGGGAATAACCGCCGAAAAACATGAGTCCTTTGTCAACTTCAATCCCACTCGTGAGCTCACCTTGGAATTCTCGGGGAAAGAGCTGATCAAGGGAGAGCCCGATGCATCGAGTTTTCCATCGGGTGGCATTCGCGCCACATTCGAAGCACGTGGCTATACGGCCTGGGATCCGACCTCGCCTGCTTTCGTAAAGGGGCATACCCTTTACATTCCTACCGCATTCTGCTCATACAGCGGAGAAGCACTCGATAAAAAAACGCCATTGCTGCGGTCCATGCAGGCAGTCAACAAGCAAGGGAATCGAATTCTGAAACTCTTTGGTGAGGCAGATGATATTGCAGTAGAAGCCAACTGTGGCGCAGAGCAAGAATACTTCCTCATTGACAAGTCCGTCTATGAAGCACGTCCGGATCTCATCTACACCGGTCGCACATTGTTTGGAACTTCGCCACCGAAAGGTCAGGAACTTGACGATCATTATTTTGGTGTCATCAAGCAGCGCGTTGCCGACTTTATGCAAGACCTCGACCAGCACCTATGGGATCTCGGCATTCCGAGCAAAACACGTCACAATGAAGTGGCGCCGGCCCAGCATGAACTGGCGATTATTTACGAAAGTGCAAACACCGCTACCGATCACAATCAACTCATTATGGAGATGATGAAATCGATTGCGGCAAATCACGATCTCGTTTGTCTGCTTCACGAAAAGCCCTTTGCCGGCGTAAACGGAAGTGGAAAGCACTGCAATTGGTCCATCAGCACATCCACAGGCGAGAATTTGCTCGATCCCGGAAAAACACCTTCTGAAAACGCCAGGTTCCTGCTCATTTTGTGTGCTGTGATCAAAGCGCTGGACGAGCATCAAGATCTCATGCGTGTTTCTGTTGCGACGGCAGCAAACGATCATCGTTTGGGCAAGGCAGAAGCGCCTCCCGCGATTATTTCGATTTTCCTTGGTGAAGAGCTCACCGAAATTCTGGAAGGAATCAAGAAAGATAAGCCGGTCGGTGGCAAAAACCGATCAAAGATGAACATCGGTGTCGATGTGCTTCCGGAGTTCCCGAAAGACACGACCGACAGAAACCGCACATCGCCCTTTGCGTTTACAGGGAATAAGTTTGAGTTCCGTATGGTTGGCTCTTCGCTCTCCATCTCCGGACCTCTCTTCACCCTGAATACCATTGTTGCGGATGCGCTTTCACAGTTTGCCGATCGCCTTACGAAAGCGAAAGATTTCAAGAAGGAATTGAACGCGCTCATTAAAGAAACGATCATCAAGCATGACCGCATTATCTTCAACGGAGACGGCTATGCGACGGCATGGGTAAAAGAAGCCGAGAAACGCGGTTTACTCAACCTTAAAATGACAACAGACGCGCTTCCGCTTTTCATGAAAAAAGAAAATATCGATATCTTCAAAAAACACGGTGTCTTATCGAAGACCGAGGTGATTTCCCGTGGGGAGCTTTTGCTCGAAGGTTATGCGAAAATCCTGCATATCGAAGCACAGACGATGCTAGACATATCCCTGCGCGATATCATACCTGCCGTCATTTCCTATTCGAACAGCGTTGCTGACGGCATTGCTTCCAAGAAAGCCTTGTCTGCAAGTTTCAGCGCGGATCTCGAAGAAGGATTGCTCACAAAGCTTTCGTCTTGCAGTGCAAAGCTTTGGCAGGCGGTTGCCGTTCTTGAAGATGCTGTTGCCGCAGCGGATGAAGATGGCGATACGCTTGTTCTTGCAAAGCACTACAGCGATTCTGTGCTCCCTGCAATGAACGAATTGCGTGAGGTGGTCGATTGCCTCGAAGCACTTATTGATCGCGATTATTGGCCGCTTCCGAGCTATGGAGAAATTTTGTATAGCGTAAAATAGAGTTCGATCGATTCAAACAAATTCCGCGCTTTTGCGCGAACGAACATGCCAACATTTTCCCTTTTACATTGGCAAGGCCCGAGATTCATGCAATCTCGGGTTTTGTCATTTATTACCCCTGCACCTTGATGACTAGGGCGAGCGGTGTTTGTTCCTTGGATTGCCCCAGAGGGTTGTCGCCAAAGATTTCTTCCAGGTGAAGCTTTTCTCGCGGCACATCGGTGCCGAGCACGTTGCGACCGAGATCGTTTGCATCGATAACCACCGTGCCGCCAAAGTTTGCTGTGTATTCGGTTGGCAATACTTCACGAATGCGTGCGGTGATCGCCTGCGCTGCCTTTTCAGGATCTTTGGGGGCGAGTTTTGCGCAGACATTTTTCGGATAAACGCAATAATCTGCCGGACCGTCAATGGCGTTGATTCCCTGACCCACGACGTTATAGAAGACGCCACGCTTTCCGACCAGTTTTCCGAAAATGCTGCACACGGAGGCAAATAGAATCTTCGGAAGACCGACTTCACCAATGGCAAGCTGCATCGTGTAGGGGGAACTGATGCCGATTCCGCCCGGATTTTTCATGACAAATCGGCTTAAGAGCCTCGCCATCGGGGAAACCTTAATGTCCCAAATGCGGATACCGCGTCCCTGCGCGATCGCGACAATGGTTTCGCTCACATAGGCATACCATGTCTTGTCTGTTTGAAAGGAAGCGTTATCGCGGAAAACCTTTTCCATTCTTTCGGCGACAAACGCTGCAAAGTCCATTTCGCCTTTCACTTTTTCAGTCCAAAGCGGGTAGCGGAGATAGGTTTCCCCATCCACTTCTCGCTCGATGTTCTTTCCGGGATTCGGCAGAGGGTCGGGTTTCCACGACGTGTCTTCGCTTTTCGGATCGTCGATAAACTCGCGCAACCACAATTCCAGATTGATGACGCGCCAGAACGGCATGGAACCGACGGTTTCGTTTCCGTTTTGATAGGCCTTAAACGCTTTCATAATCGAAACTTGATCGAAGTATTTTCTGGACGCAAAACTTTCCGATTCGAGAATCTCCTGCAAAGCACCTTTGATTTCACGTATCCATGCTTGTTCCGGGGTCGTGAACCCAATTTTGTTTCGGCGTGCCCAAATTTCTTTCGGAAGATCTTTTTTCATCGCGTCGCGAAGCATACACTTGTTCCAACTGTTTTTAATAATCGCCTCATCGCGCACAGACCAAATATAGCGAACGAGATTCTTGTCCAGGAAGGGCAGGCGTCCTTCCAAACCAAAGCGCATGGTATTTTTGTCTTCGTAGCGCAGGACGCAGGGGATGGAATTATAAAACAAATCGTTGACGAGTCGCAATTTGATGTTGTCGCCGACAACCGAAAAGCGTTCCTTCGGGTAGTCCTTGCCAAAATCCTTCTTGATGAAATCGCTCTCGTTGTACTTTTTCTGGAATTTCAAAGCGGAAAAGAGACGGAAGCGGAGCAACCGAAAAATTTTATCCAAAGAACGGAAGGATTCGTAGAGAAACTTTCCGATTTGCTTTCTGTGCAGCAGTTGACGAAGATAGACGAAATAGTAGGGCACATAGCCTGCCAGTATTTCGTCGGCACCCTGACCGTCAAGCAAAACCTTTACGGTTTTCGACGCAAGCCGCATGACTTGATACTGCGCATAGGGTCCGGAACTGATGGTGGGCTCTTCCTGCGTGCGGACGAAGTCGGTCAAATCCTCCAGCAGGTCTGCGCTGGTTGGTTGAATTTTGTGAACATCCAAAGTGCCTTCGTAGGCGGACGTTGCTGCATCCACATAACGTTCTTCATCGTTGAGTGCACCCGGGAACACTGCGGAAAACACATTTTGTAAGTTACCGACAGCCTTCGTGGAGTCTTTGTCACTGTTCATCAGGTCGTGAATCACGGCGACAACAGAGGATGAATCGAGCCCGCCGGAGAGTGCCGTTCCGACAGGGTAATCGCTTTGCAGGCGCAGACGTACAGATTCATCAAATTCCGCACGGAACTTTGTAATCGCAGCATCGTCATAGGGGTTGTGGCTTGCAGAGACTCCGGAAGCCTCAATGAGATCTTCGATGAGCCTCGTATAGCTCTTTACTTCGAATTGGTCCAGGGAGACTCGTAGCATTTGTCCCGATTCCACGCGATAAATATCTTTGAAAAAGGTCTCGTTTGAATCGTCATGTACGCGAAACCGAAGATAGCGGTAGATGATCTTATCGTTGGGAATGCGATCTACGAGTCCCGAAGCAAGGATGGGTTTGATCTCCGAAGAAAAGATGATTCCGTCACCAACTCTTGCATAGTAGAGGGGTTTGATTCCGAAGTGATCGCGTGAAAGAACAAGCTCCTTCTTCTGCTTGTCGTAGATGGAAATGCCCCACATGCCATTGAACATGTCGAACGCCACATCGCCCCATTCGGCATAGGCTTCGATGGCGACTTCGGTATCGGAATTGGAATGGAAAGTGTGCCCAAGTTTTTCAAGCTGTGCTCTAAGATCCAAAT
>JAITTH010000169.1 GCA_031287295.1 Eubacteriales Family XIII. Incertae Sedis bacterium | reverse complement strand
GCTCCTTCAAGATGATCATCCAATCGTTCGGCTACAAATATGGGATGCCGGAAGAGGCCGACATCATCTTCGATATGCGATTTATTCCGAATCCATTCTATGTGGAGCATCTGAGAAAGCTCACGGGTAACAGCAAAAAAGTGCGCAATTATGTCATGCGTGCTCCCGAGACAAAAACGTTTCTCAATGCCATTTTTACACTATTCGAAACCCTGAAACCTGCCTATATTCGGGAAGGGAAGAACAATCTAAACGTGGCATTCGGTTGCACAGGCGGGCAGCATCGTTCGGTCGCCATCGCCAACATCGTCTATGAACAACTCGCGTCCATGCATGAAGACGTGGTGCTCCGGCATCGTGAGCTATGAAAATACACCCATGACAAACATTGTAGTAATTGGCGGCGGTACGGGTCTTTCCGTGTTGCTTCGTGGAATCAAAAGTCTCTTCAATGTGAATATCACAGCGGTTGTCTCCGTTGCAGATGACGGTGGCAGCAGTGGCGTTCTCCGGGAAGATTTGGGAATGCTTCCGCCCGGTGATGTGCGAAGCTGTTTGCTTGCGCTTGCTAATGAAGAGGAAGGGATGCGCGATCTGCTTGCCTATCGTTTTTCCGGAGGCAGATTGCACGATCAGAATGTCGGAAACATCATCATTGCCGCAGCAACCGAAATCTATGGAAACTTCGAAAAAGGCATTGAAAAAATAAGCGATCTTCTAAAAGTAAGCGGTCGCGTTGTTCCTGTCTGTGCCGAAAAGATGACACTCTGTGCGGAACTGGAAAATGGGAATATCGTCGTTGGAGAATCGGCGATTCCCCATGTGGTACGACGCGAAAATTCTCCGATTTCCGGCGTATTTACCGCGGGTGGCATCGCGCAGCTTTCCGATACGGCGCGCAAAGCGATTCGTGAATCGGATCTTGTAATCATAGGTCCGGGCAGTCTCTACACGAGCATCATTCCTAATTTTTTAACGAATGGCTTAACCGAAGAATTGATAAAACGTGATGTGGCGACGATTTACATCGGCAATGTCATGACGCAACCTTATGAAACCAGCGGTCTTGGCGTAAGCGATCATATTCGTGTGTTGCGAAGTTATTTGGAAGGTGTAAAAATTCATTGCACCATCTGGAATACGATGGCACTCGAGGCAGATCTGTTGGAAACCTATACGCTGGATGGTGCCGGTCAGCTTATGCCGACGGAAGAAGACAGAATTTATTTTGAGCAGGAAAACATCGAATTGATAACAGGTAATTTTATTGAATCCTATAAAGGTTATGTGCGACATAATGCAAAGGCTGTTGCGGAGGCGATCGCGTGTCGTTTTCAACTGACGTAAAAAATGAAATTGCGCGAAGTCCCTTTGGCAAAAGTTGTTGCGCAGCATCCGAACTTTGCGGTTTCGTTCGCACCTGCGGGTCAATTGTCATCGAAGGGAAGGGCAATCTTGGCGTTAAAATCGCAACGGAAAATCCCGTTGTTGCTCGAAGAATTAAGACACTGCTTCTTGAACGTTTTGGAATTTCCGCACGCCTTATGGTTGGGGAACATGAATTTTTGCGCAATCGACGCGTCTATGAACTGTCCGTTTCGGCTGCAAAAGGTGGCGGAAAAATTCTTCGCCAGATTGGCGTTATCCCCGGCGATAAACAAGGTATCGATTCGATCTCAGGTGGCTTAGACGCGCGTTTTTTCAAGAAAAAATGTTGCCGGAAGGCGCTGCTTCGCGGAATTTTCCTCGGAGCAGGAACCTTGTCCGACCCTCAAGATACCTATCATTTGGAAGTGATTTTTGCCGAAGAACAGATGATGATTGCCACAAAACGTCTGTTGGGCAGTTTCACAGACATGCATGTAAAAACGAGGCAGCGCCGTGGGAACCACATCGTGTACGTTAAAGAGTCCGAGCAGATCAAAGATATTTTAACGCTCATGGGTGCCCACAGCCAGTTGCTGAAATTCGAAGGAATTCGTATAATGAAAGAAATACGGAATCAGACCAATCGCGCGAACAATTGTGATCATGCAAATATGGACAGGACATTATCCGCTTCCGAGCGTGAACTTTCCTTCATCCGGCAGATACAAAGAATGGATCGATTGGACGATCTTGCGCCTGCGTTATTAGACACAGCACTTGCAAGGATCGATCATCCTGATGCCACTTTGTCGGAGCTTGGAGCATTGCTTCATCCCCCTATTGGAAAATCAGCTGTGGCAGCGCGTATGAAACGGATAGAGACTTTTGCGGAGGAGCTAGAATGAACTATCAAAAAAGAATTGTAACGGAACCATTGGGTCTTTTTCGTTTTTTGGCGCGAAAACATATGGAATCACGCGGGAAACAGGCCTTCCTCTATGGTGTTATTTACTTATTGCTTATAACGCTTCCGAATACCCTCGTCCGGGTCGTTACCAATTTTAATGTGGAAGCCGTGAATCAGGCAACGCGTATCTCGTATGGTCTTCCTTATTCCTCATCGAAATCGGCCCAACTGATTCTCATTGCACTGATTATTTTTGGTTTGTTTGTATCCATTAGCGGGCCCCTATCTCTTGGGATACAGAATATCTACCTACGATTCCGTCGTGGGCAAAATGTTGACATTTCTTTACTCTTTTCCGGTTTTGAAAATTTCGGACGCGCATTTTTGCTCTGTTTGCTGACCACCGTTTTTATTGTTTTATGGGCAATGGTTTCTTATCTGCCGGGGAGTATCTTGCTGGGTCTGCTCGGGTTTGATTCGATACAGACCGGAAATGCTGTTTTGAATCAACTATTGGACGTCCTATTGTTTCTCGTGTTGACTTTCGCGGGCATGATTGCGGCATACCGATATTACTTTGCGTATCTTATTCTGGCCGACAATCCCAAAATGAAGGTGATGGATGCCATTCGAATCAGTAAAATTTTAACAAAGGGCAACAAGAAAAGATTGTTTCTGTTGGATTTAAGCTTCCTGGGTTGGATGCTTCTTTCATTTGTCGCACTCTTTATCGTCATGTTTGTGATTTTGATCCTTTTTGTCATACCCTTCGTTGACTTTGGACAAGCAACCACGAATGCGATAGAGATTGTATTAGCAATTTCTGAAGCACTTTGCGCCGGACTCGTCATTTTTTACAGAGGTGTGGCAATAACCGTTTTTTATGAGACCGCCGGGGGTATTGGTGTACCGATGCCAACCACAGTTCATACAAATTCAGACCCGTCGATATGTGAACCGCAGAATTTACCCTTACCCATACAAGAACAGGGACAGTTGCAAGAGAATCCAAATACCGAAGAACCGGTAACGACACTGCCGGAAGTGGCACAGTCACCTACAGAACTGCCTCCCCTGCAAGAGAATCCGAATACCGAAGAACCGCAGACGCCTCAATAGTCGTCGTAGTCGGTTGCCTCGTCCTCATCGTCTTCGTCTTCTTCGCTGTCCAAGGAAGAAAGCGATACGATGTATTCGTCAATGCTGTAGTTGAGTGCATCCTCAAAATCAAATTGATATTCGATTTCGGTTAAATTCTGGGAACGATAGAGCGTCAGTGCTTCCGAAACCGGAACGAGGAGTTCTTCCGCATCGTCTCCTTCGTCAATCGGTATGCACCGAACTTCGCTGTCGAACAGAAACCAATTGCGAAATTTTATGAACTCATCACCGTACATCTGCTGATTTTCGGAGGTTTCCATTGTCCGTGCGATGCTTGCCAAGGTTTTTCCAATGGTGTCGAGTAAAGTATAAAGGTCTGTGGCTTCATCCGGCATGTAACGCAGGAGTTCTTCAAAATAGCCTTCGGTCAGTTCGGTAAGCGCTTCGTAATCGACCTCCTCCAGAAGCTGCATGAGCGCTTCGTAGGCAAGTTCTTCTTCGTTTTCTACCAGTTCAGCATACTGTTCAAAAAAGGCAAAATCTTGTGCGGATTCGATTTCCAAGACTTTAAGCAATTCTTCATAGCTCATTCTTTTTTCCCTCCAAATCAAAATTTTTGAAAGATACGGTAAAGCCGCGAATTTGCAAAATGCGATTGATCATCATCATGAAGTTTTCGGATAAATCACTTGCGTAGAAAATGTTTTCACCTGTAGATTCTTCCGCAAAACTATCGGTTTGTTCGAGCGTTTTTTGGATGCCCGAAAGCACGACCTCGGATGGATCTACGATATTCAAATCCGGATATAATTTTGTGATGTTTTGGCGGATGAGCGGATAGTGTGTACAGCCGAGAACCAACGTATTGATGCGGTTATAGGATATAAAATGGTCGAGATAATACCGAATGGTGAGATCCATGATCTCATTTTGAATGATGCCTTCTTCGATGAGCGGTACAAATGCGGGGCAGGGCGTTTCGTAAAGATTGAGTGTCGGATTATAGGATAAAATTTTTGTTCGATAGGCATCGCTTTGGATGGTTACCTTTGTCCCGATGATGCCGATATGATCGTCCTCTGTACAGTTTTCTGCAACATAGTGTGCTGCCGGTGAAATGACGCCGATAATCGGGATGTGCGGATGTCTTTTGCGTAGATCTTCAAGGCAGGTGGAACTCACGGTATTGCATGCAATCACGATGGCTTTCACATTTTCCCCGGCAAGAAAATCGCTAATTTCAAAACTGAAATTGCGAATGGTAGAAAGTGCTTTCGAACCGTAGGGCGTACGGGCCGTGTCACCAAAATAAATAATCCGTTCAAGTGGTAACGCCTGCATTAAATACGACGCGCAGGTGAGACCTCCTAACCCGGAATCAAAAAAACCAATCGGACGATTATCCATAGGATGCTACTTTCTTTTCAGTCGTTTACGGAAGCGCTGGACCATATGTTATAATTGATTCAATAATTTTATTACGAATTGAAAAATCAGTCAACGCGTGAGCAACGATACAAGGAATCTAAGGATGGGAAAAAAACGTTCGGAAATCCCTTCGCGTTCCAAATGGAATCTGAAGGCAATGTATCCAAATGAAAAACTTTGGGAAGACGATTTCGCGCAGGCAAAAGAAAACGCCGAAAATTACACAAAAAAGTATTCCGGAAAACTTGGGAAAGACGCAAAAACGCTTCTGTCGGCCTTTCGTGACGCCGATCATGTTTGGCAATTGACGGAAAAAGTATTTGTCTATGCAAGGATGCGCCGTGACGAAGACAATCAGGTCTCAAAATATCAGACGCTTTGCGATCGTGCCCAAACCCTCATCGCAGAGGTTTCGGCAGCCTTGTCGTTCTTTACACCGGAATTTCTTTCCATTCCAAAGAAGAAACTGGATGCTTACATGGTCTCTTCTGCGGGATTGCGCAAATACACTTACAGCATTGAGGTGATTCAACGGCAAAAAGCGCACGTACTGCCCAAAGATCAAGAGCATTTGATGGCTCAGCTCGGAGAGGTGCTCGGCAGCACAGGCGAAGTTTTCACGATGTTAAACAATGCCGATTTGCGATTTGGAAAGATCACAGACGAAAA
This sequence comes from Eubacteriales Family XIII. Incertae Sedis bacterium, assembly GCA_031287295.1. Lineage (GTDB taxonomy): Bacteria > Bacillota > Clostridia > Peptostreptococcales > Anaerovoracaceae > JAISTV01. The sequence goes on along the minus strand of JAITTH010000169.1, from coordinate 389 downwards.
CGCGCATAAAGTCGAACTCACACATGGAAATTACATCACTTTCATGGAATCGAAGAACCGCAAAGTGCGCAAGGCGGCGTTCGAAGGTATGTACCGGGTTTACGATTCCCATATCAATGCGCTGGCAACAAATTACGCATACAACACCAAGGTGGACACCGTTACTTCGCGCATTCGCGGATATAACAGTGCCTTAGAACGTGCACTTTCCGCAGACAATGTACCGGTGCGTGTTTATGACAATCTGATTCAAACCGTCGGAGAAAACCTGAACTTGCTGCACCGCTATATGAATGTGCGCAAAGAAATTTTGAAATTGCCGAAGCTGCGTATGTACGATATCTATGTGCCGCTTTTTTCCTTAAAAAATGACAAGGTTTCTTTTAAGA
>JAITTH010000144.1 GCA_031287295.1 Eubacteriales Family XIII. Incertae Sedis bacterium | reverse complement strand
CGACCGGTCTGAAAATTGATGAATACCTCGCGGGTCGGGATGATATTGAGGTACTGGACATCGACGAAGCTGTCCGCAAAGATCCTGAGGCACGTCTTGCACGTATGAAAGCTGCGGATATTTCCTTTCTCTGTCTTCCGGATGAGGAATCTGCGGAGATTGCGGCAGTGGCGCCGGACTCTGTTCGCATCATCGATGCATCGACCAAACATCGGACAAACCCGGCGTGGGTGTACGGTATGCCGGAGCTTACGCCTGAAAGTCGTGCAAAGATTGCGTCTTCGAATCGTGTTGCGCTTCCCGGTTGTCATGCAACGGGGTTCATTCTTTTGGTGAGACCACTCATCGACGCAAAGGCTGTATCGCCGGAGTATCCGTTTGTTGCGCATAGCATTACCGGTTATAGCGGTGGTGGCAAGACCATGATTGCAGCGTACAAAGCGTATGAGGAAAACGCCTCTGAAACACTTTTGTCTGCGCCACGTCTCTACGCACTCTCGCAGAATCATAAACATCTTCCGGAAATGCAGGTCATGACCGGAATAACCGAACCTCCGATATTTACACCGCATGTAGCCGATTATTATTGTGGAATGTCGGTGGTCGTGCCACTTCACAGAAGACTGCTAACGCAGGGTACGTCCGTTACAGATCTGCGAAAAATAATAGAAGACCGCTACAGACAGGAGGCCCTGATTTCTGTTCGACCGGAAGGGGAAGATCCCGAAAGTGGCTATCTTTCTGCCATGGGGAAAAGCGGTCGTAACGATTTGGAAATCTTCATTCTCGGCGGAGAAGATCGGATCCTCTTGATTGCGCGTTTCGACAATCTCGGGAAAGGGGCATCCGGTGCCGGGATACAGTGTATGAATCTGATGTTGAATATAGAAGAAGGGAAGGGGCTATTGTGACCAAGAATATAACGAAGAAAATCAAATTTACCGACAAAGGCATTTGTGCACCGAAAGGATTTCGTGCCTCCGGTGTGCACGTCGGTTTCCGGGAAAACCAAAAGAAGAAAGATTTGGGCCTATTGGTGAGTGATGTCATGTGTAATGCCTTTGCCGTACATACGCAAAACAAGGTGAAGGGCGCGCCCATCCTGGTCAACCGCGAGCACTTGAAAGACGGGAAAGCCCAGGGTATTGTCGTCAACAGCGGAAATGCGAATACCTGCGCGCCGAACGGCGTTCAGGTTGCGAGGGAAACATGTCGCCTTGCCGCAGATGCACTTGGATTGAAGGCGGAAGATTTACTGGTGTGCTCCACGGGCGTCATCGGGCAGGAAATCAACATCGAGACCTTTGAACGGGGCATTCCTCGGGTCGTAAAGAAGCTCTCATATGACGATTCGGAAAGCCTTGCGCGCTCCATTATGACGACAGATAAGATTACCAAACAGGTTGCTGTGTCATTCGAAGTGGCAGGAAAAATGTGTCACATCGGAGCGGTTGCAAAGGGAAGTGGCATGATTAACCCGAACATGGCGACGATGCTTTCGTTCCTTACAACCGATGTGTCCATCAGCCGGGAGATGCTACGCACGGCGTTGTTGAATGATGTTGCGGATACCTACAACCAAATTTACATCGACGGTGACACTTCAACCAACGACACCGTTGCGATCTTGGCGAATGGATTGGCGGGGAATCCCGAGATTGACGCACCCGGTGCGGAGTTCGATCTTTTTTGCGAAGCACTCAATCAGGTAACGGTTACCCTTTGTCGATTGCTTGCAAAAGATGGAGAAGGCGCAACGAAGCTCATCGAATGTGTGGTCAAAAATGCGCCGACAAAACGCATTGCACGCATCGTATCGTCTTCGGTTGTGGGTTCCGATTTGGTAAAAACCGCGATTTTCGGGGAAGATGCAAACTGGGGTCGTGTTCTTTGTGCGGTAGGATATGCGGATGCAGACTTCGAGTGTGCCCATATCGATGTGGTTCTCTCTTCACAGGCGGGCGACATTCTCGTATGCAAAGGCTCCGAGGCGGTCAATTTCAGTGAAGAAAAAGCGGCAAAAATCCTTGCCTGTGATGAAATTCGAATTGATGTCGATCTTCATGATGGTTCAAAAGACGCAGTGGCATATGGTTGCGATTTGACATTTGGTTATGTCCGTATCAATGGGAGGTATCGATCCTGATGCAAGAACGAAAAGAACGCGTTGGCATTCTCATGGAAGCGCTCCCGTATATTCAGAAGTATACGGGAAAGACCATCGTCGTCAAATACGGCGGTGCGGCCATGACAAACGATGCCTTGAAAACTTCGGTGATGAACGACATCGTGCTTTTGTCGCTCGTCGGCGTCAATGTTGTGCTGGTTCATGGTGGTGGTCCGGAGATTAGCTCCACGCTTGCGGCACTTGGCAAAGAAAGCGTTTTCATTGACGGATTGCGGTATACAGACGCAGAAACCGCAGATGTCGTTGCCATGGTGCTTGCCGGAAAAGTCAATAAAACACTGGTTTCGCTCATTCATAAGGCCAAAGGGAAAGCCATTGGTTTATGTGGGGCAGATGGGGCAATGCTCCAGGTGAAAAAAATGGAGACGTCCGATCTGGGGTTTGTCGGTGACATTGTCGCAGTGGATGCGACATCCATTCTCATGACACTTGAAAACGGTTTTGTTCCGGTAATTGCAACCGTTGGGGTCGATGAGACCGGACAACTGTACAACATCAATGCCGATACCGCAGCGGCAGAGATCGCGGCGGCGCTGAAAGCCGAGAAGCTCATTTTTATGACCGATGTGCGAGGTGTTTTGCAGGACAAAGACGACGAAAACAGCTTTATTCCGGATATCGAACTCTGGAAAATCGCAGATTTGCAGGATGCCGGCGTCATCACCGGAGGCATGATCCCAAAGACCGAGGGGTGCAAGTCTGCCATTGCCCGCGGTCTCAAAGAGGCCGTAATCATCGACGGACGTATCGAACATTCGATTCTGTTGGAATTGTTTTCCGATACCGGCATCGGAACATTACTACATAGATGAGGTTAGAGAAATTCAATGAACAGTAACGAAATCAAACAAAAAGAGAATCAATATGTAGCAAATACGTATGCGCGTTACGATGCGGCAATCGTTCAGGGAAGCGGTGCACGATGCAGCGACGCAGACGGGAAAACGTATATAGACTTCACCTCGGGAATCGGAGTGAATTCGCTTGGATTTTGCGATACAGGTTGGTCTGAGGCGGTTGCGAGACAAGCGGCAAAACTGCAACACGTTTCAAACCTGTTCTATACAGAGCCCTGTGCGCAGGCGGCAGAAAAGCTCATCAGACTGACGGGGATGAAGAAGGTCTTTTTCTCCAATTCCGGTGCGGAAGCCAACGAAGGTGCCATTAAGGCAGCACGGAAATACAGCTTCATGAAATATGCGGAAGAGGCAGAAGCCCTTGGCAAATCTTTCAATCGTTATGAAATTATCACGCTCGGAGATTCGTTCCACGGCAGGACCATTGCGACCGTCACGGCGACGGGGCAGGAGAAATTCCATAAATTTTTCTTTCCTTTTTTGCAGGGATTCTCTTATGTGAAGGCGAATGATATCGAAGATTTGTATGCGAAGATTAACGAGAATACCTGCGCCATCATGGCGGAACTCGTGCAGGGCGAAGGCGGCGTAAACGATTTGGAAAAAGGCTTTGTTGAGGAGATTAAAAAGCAGTGTGCGGAGAAGGACATTCTTTTTATCGTGGACGAAGTGCAAACCGGAATCGGACGTACCGGAAAGCTCATGGCGTATGAATACTTTGGATTTCTGCCCGATATCGCAACCGTCGCAAAAGGATTGGGCGGTGGCGTGCCCATCGGTGGTGTCTTGTTCGGGGAAAAAACCGCAGAGGTTCTTCACCCGGGCGATCACGGTTCTACCTACGGTGGAAATCCGCTCGTCTGTGCAGCCGCAGACTATGTGTTGTCGCTCATGACAAAGGAATTTCTTGCAGATGTCTGCAAAAAAGGAGCGTATTTTCGCTCCCGCCTCCTGGAAATGGAAGGCGTAGAAAGTGTTTCGGGGCTCGGTCTCATGATCGGCGTTGCCCTGAAAGAAAAAAGCACTGCCGATGTTGTAAAAGCCTGTCTTGCAGAGGGATTGCTTGTTCTCACCGCCGGAAAAAAAATCCGGCTTCTGCCATCACTTACCATTTTAAAGGAAGAAATTGACGAAGGATTGGACATCTTCGCACGCGTTATCCTGCCTTCTTGATGAAGATATTCCGAACTGTCTGATTTTTTTGTGAAATCTATTTCCGTGCGCCCAAAATAGAAGTATAATACTTATCACTTACGATGTAAAAAATAGTGATTCGGTACGATATACACTGGATTACCATGAAATGGAGGAAAATAATAAGATGAATAAAAAGAAACCGATCATCATGACCATGGATGGGACTACGGCGGCTGCGCACGTTTCTTACGCATTCACCGATGTTGCTGCGATTTTCCCAATAACGCCATCTTCTCCGATGGCGGAGTCTGTGGACGAATGGGCGGCACATGGGAGAAAGAACTTATTTGGGCAAACGGTGCAGGTGACCGAAATGCAATCGGAGGCCGGTGCGGCAGGAGCTGTTCACGGCTCGCTTGCAGCAGGTGCTTTGACCACAACCTATACGGCATCACAGGGGCTCCTGCTGATGATTCCGAATATGTATAAGATTGCGGGTGAACTCCTGCCGGCTGTTTTTCATGTTACCGCACGTACGCTTGCGGCACATGCCCTATGTATCTTCGGCGATCATAGCGATGTTATGGCCGCACGTCAGACCGGATTTGCCATGTTGGCGTCCAGCTCTGTACAAGAATCGATGGATTTGGCAGCAGTTGCTCATTTGGCAAGCATAAAAGGGCGCGTTCCTTTCATGCACATTTTTGATGGTTTCCGCACCTCACACGAGATTCAAAAGATTGAGGCATGGGATTACGAAGACCTTCGAGACATGCTCGACATGGACGCCTTGCGCGAATTCCGCAACCGGGCACTCAACCCCGAACATCCTGTGATTCGCGGAACGGCACAGAATCCGGATATCTTTTTCCAGGCAAAGGAAGCGGCGAGCTCGTATTACCAGAAGCTTCCACAAATCGTTGTCGATTATATGAAGGAAGTAAGCGAGCGCACAGGCAGAACCTACAAGCCCTTCGATTATGTCGGAGATCCGAATGCGGAGCACGTCATTGTGGCAATGGGTTCCGTCTGCGAGACCATCGAAGAAACCATGAACAACAATCTGAGCGGTGAAAAAATCGGACTCCTTAAAGTTCGCCTTTATCGACCGTTTGTTTCCGAGTATTTCCTGGATGTTCTTCCGAAGAGCGTAAAGAAAATCACGGTGCTTGATCGGACAAAAGAGCCGGGAGCACTCGGTGATCCCTTGTTTATGGATGTAAAGGCGGTGCTGTTCGACCAAAAGGATGCACCGAGCGTGTATGGCGGGCGTTATGGTCTGGGTTCAAAGGACACGACACCCGGCATGATTGTTTCCATCTTCGACAACATGAAGCAAGATATGCCGAAAGATCACTTCACCATCGGCATTGAAGACGACGTGATGCACACCTCGCTGGTTTACGATAACAAGATTTCCAGTGAACCGGAAGGAACGATTGCATGCAAGTTCTGGGGGCTCGGCTCCGACGGTACGGTTGGCGCGAACAAGACGGCAATTAAAATCATTGGGGATCATACGGATATGTATGCGCAAGGATATTTTGCGTATGACTCGAAGAAATCCGGCGGTGTAACCATTTCGCATCTGCGCTTTGGAAAACATCCGATAAAATCGACCTATCTCATCAATCGTGCGAACTACGTTGCCTGTCATAACCAGCAATACGTGCATCAGTATGATATGTTGAAAGATCTCAGAGAAGGTGGGAAGTTCCTGCTGAATACCTTCTGGACGCCGGAGGAGCTTGAGAGACAGCTTCCTGCATCCATGAAGCGCGAAATCGCTGAAAAGCACATTGAGTTTTACATCATTGACGGATTTAAATATGCGCGTGAGATTGGTCTCGGATCGCGTATTAACATGCTGATGCAGTCGGCGTTCTTTAAGTTGACAGAAGTTATTCCACTGGATGACGCCGTGAAATATCTAAAGCAGGGTATCGACAAGACCTATGGCAAGAAGGGGCAGAAAATACTGGATATGAACTATGCAGCAGTAGATGCAGGTCTTGCGCATATCGTGAAGGTGGATGTTCCCGCATCGTGGGCGACAGCTGAAGACGTGCAAGCACCCAGTCGCAACGTACCTGCATTCATAGAAGAGGTACTCGTGCCGATGAACCGTCAGGAAGGCGACAATATTCCCGTCAGTAAATTTGTCGGCATCGAAGACGGTGCATTTCCGTCCGGGACGTCTCAATACGAAAAACGCGGCGTGGCGATTAGCATTCCGGTTTGGAATAAGGAAAAATGCATCCAATGTAATCAGTGTTCGTTCGTCTGTCCCCACGCGAGCATTCGTCCCATTTTGCTGGACGAAGCGGAAGTCGCTTCTGCACCCGATGCGTTTGAGACGATTCAGGCGAGCGGAAAAGGTTTTGAAAATCTCAAGTATCGTATGCAGGTGA
>JAITTH010000101.1 GCA_031287295.1 Eubacteriales Family XIII. Incertae Sedis bacterium | reverse complement strand
GGCTATCGTCCGCAGTTCTACTTCCGTACGACAGACGTGACGGGAGATCTGCAGTTGCCGGAAGGCGTTGAGATGGTCATGCCCGGAGATAACGTGGTTATGTCGATATCGCTCATCACACCGATTGCGATTGAAGAAGGACTGCGCTTCGCGATTCGCGAAGGGGGACGCACGGTTGGTTCGGGCGTTGTAACAGAGGTTATCGAATAATTCCACGCGGAATAATAGGTCACCGAATCATTGCATCAATCAAAATGGAGCCTCAATCGAGACTCCATTTTTAATTATGAATGTGGCTTCAATTTGTGCATTCTGCCGTCGCAAATGCCTTACGACAAGCGGATAAGTAAGGCTCCCGGTAGAACTTTCTCTCCGTTTCCGACGAGGATTTCCTCGATGGTTCCGTCTGTATTTGCGGTGACGCTAACTTCCATTTTCATCGCTTCTACGATGAGCAGAACATCATTCGTCTTTACCTTGTCACCCACTTTTACGCCGATATGACTGACAATGCCCGGAATGGATGCAGAAATATGGTTTGGATCCGCAGGGTCTGCCATCACAATTTGGTTCGCGTCCGATTCGGCATGCTCGTCGCGGACAAATACCGTGCGCTGGCTTCCATTGAGTTCAAACATGACCGCACGCCGACCCTCTTCGTCCAGCTCTCCGGTGCCTGTAAACTTCAAAACGAGCGTTTTCCCGTCTTCAATTTCGACACGGTGTGTTTCGCCGGGGGCCAATCCGTGAAAAAATACGTGGCTGCCAAGCTTCGTCAGATAGCCGTATTCCCGATGAATTTTCAAATAGTCCTCGACAACTTTCGGATAGAAACAATAGCTGATGACGCTGCGTTTTGTCGGGTTCTTCATAATGGTTGTCAGATAGGCATAGGTTTTGTCGAAGTCAACGGGCTCGAGAAGCTCTCCCGGTCGAACCGTAATGGGTGTTTCGCCTTTGAGGACGACTTTTTGAAGATCTTCAGGGAAGCCCCAAGATGGTTGCCCCATCATGCCTTTGAAATAGCTTACGACCGAATCCGGGAAGCTCAAAGATGCACCACGTTCGACGACCGTATCCGGTGTCAGGTCGTTTTGTACCATAAAAATGGCCAAATCTCCAACCATCTTCGACGAAGGGGTAACCTTCACCAACCCGCCAAGCATATCGTTTACGGTTTTGTACATCTCTTTGATTTCGTTGAAGCGATGACCAAGTCCGAGGCTTTCGACCTGTGGTTGCAAATTTGTGTATTGCCCACCGGGAATTTCATAACGGTAAATATCCGTCGTTGGGTATTTAATGCCTCCCTCGAATGCCCAATAGCGTTCCCGTACGTCTGCCCAATATTCGGATAGTTCCTCAAGCCGTGCCGGGTCGAATCCGGTATCGCGCTCGCTGCCTTGCAATGCGGTAACGATGGAGTTCATCGACGGTTGACTCGTGAGGGAGGAGAAACTCGAAATGGCGGTATCGACGATGTCAACGCCGGCTTCCGCGGCCATCATAAGCGTAGCAATTTGGTTCCCTGTCGTATCGTGCGTATGCAGGCGAATCGGAACTTTCAATTCCTGTTTGAAGGCTTCGAAGAGTTTTTTTGCCGCATAAGGTTTCATGAGTCCTGCCATATCTTTGATGGCAATGATGTGTACGCCCATGGCTTCGAATTTTTTCGCGAGGTTGAGATAATAGTCTACCGTCCATTTTGTTTCATTTGGATCAGAAACATCGCCTGTGTAACAAATGGCGGCCTCAGCGATTTTCCCGGTCTTCAACACTTCATCAATGGCGATTTCCGTTCCCGGGATCCAGTTGAGTGAATCAAAGACGCGGAAAACATCGATCCCGCTGCGAGCGGCTTCTTGAATAAATTCGCGAATGAGGTTGTCCGGGTAATTGGTATAGCCGACCGCATTTGCACCGCGAAGCAACATTTGGAACAAAATGTTTGGAATCTTTTCACGCAGTTCATCAAGGCGATCCCACGGCGTTTCGTACAAGAATCGATAAGCAACGTCAAAGGTTGCTCCACCCCACATTTCGAGCGAGAATGCGTCTGCGAGAATATCACCTGTGGCATCGGCAACGCGCACCATGTCGCGTGTTCGCAGTCTCGTTGCAAGCAAACTTTGATGGGCATCGCGCATGGTTGTATCGCCAATAAGCAACTTCTTTTGTGACAGAACCCGATCGCGTACAGCTTCCGGACCCTCTGTATCTAATAGATGTTTGAGACCAAGCGGTTTTTTGCCATCTGTCTTGGGAAGACGAGGGGCTTCATAGAATATCCTGCCGGACATTGGCTCGTTGACGATGATTTTCCCAATGTATTTCATCAACCGCGTTGCTCTGTCTCCGGTTTCCGTAACAATGAAGAGTTCCGGCGTTTCGTCGATAAAACGTGTGTGGCACTTGCCTTCAAGGAACTGTTTGTGTTTGAGAATGTTGCCAAGGAAGCCGATATTGGTTTTTAATCCACGTACAGATGTTTCATTTACCGCGCGAAATGCCTTGGCAGCACATCCCGGGAATGTATTGTCGTGTACGGTAACCTTTACGAGCAAGCTGTCGTAATAGGGCAGAATTTCCGCACCGGCATAGGCGTTCCCGCCATCGAGACGGACACCAAACCCACCTGCTGATCGGTAGGAAGTGATTCGTCCCGTATCCGGTGCGAAGTTGTTTTGCGGGTCCTCTGTCGTAATACGGCACTGGATGGCGTATCCGTTCAAATGAACATCTTCCTGCGAAGATATGCCAATTTGCGGTATGGAAAGTGGCAAACCCTGTGCAATGAGTAGCTGCGCACGTACGATATCGATGCCTGTGACCATTTCACTGACTGTATGTTCAACCTGAATGCGGGGATTCATTTCAATGAAGAAATATTCGCTGCTCTTATCGACGATAAATTCTACGGTTCCTGCACTGACATAATTCACTGCCTTTGCAATCTTTACGGCATCTTCGCACATCTGTGCCCGAAGCTCTTCCGGCAAACTCCATGCGGGTGTAAACTCCACGACCTTTTGATATCGCCGCTGCAAAGAGCAGTCGCGCTCGAAAAGATGCACGACGTTGCCATGCTCGTCTGCGAGGATTTGCACTTCGATGTGTTTTGGTTCTTCAATGTAGCGTTCGATGAAAATATCTCCGTTGCCGAACGATTTTTCTGCCTCATTCTTGACGAGCGGGAAATTCTCAAGCACTTCTTTGACATTGTTGCATCGACGCATGCCTCTTCCGCCACCACCCGCCGAAGCTTTAAGGATGATGGGGAATCCATAGCTCTGTGCGAGATCTGCTGCTTCGGTGGCACTTTCAAGCGGCTTCTTGGAGCCCGGAATGGTTCGTACGCCACACTGATCTGCAATTTTTTTCGCCTCGAGCTTATCGCCCATCCTGCGCAGAACCGAAGAAGGGGGACCTATAAACTTGATCCCTGCCTGTTCACATGCATAAGCAAACTCTGCGTTTTCCGAAAGAAAACCGTACCCGGGGTGGATGGCCTCAACGCGATATTTTGTAGCTGTCGCGATGATGAGTGGAATGTCGAGATAAACACCGAGCGGACTCAGGGCCTCTCCGATTTTATAAGATTCATCTGCTTTTGTTCGGAAGGACGAGAATTCGTCTTCTTTCGAGTAGATAGCAACGGTGCGCATGCCCAAATCGAAGCATGCTCGGAAGATCCGAACGGCGATTTCGCCGCGATTTGCGGCCATTACTTTCGTAAAATTCATCGATTTCATTCTCCATTTTGTTCAATTGGCAAGCTGTAAAGCATGCATTGGGTTACGAATCGTGAGTAGCCTCATATGACGAAGTAATAATAATGAAGCTATGTATTCGATTTGGTCTAAAGTATATCATAATGTGCAGATTGTACACAAAAAAATGCAAAATGTGATAAAATACATGTAAACCATAAATTAGGAATCAAAACAAAGGTTAGATTGGATGTTTATCTATGATTTTCGTACATCTTGCAGAGGGATTTGAAGAAATCGAGGCACTTACAGTTGTAGATTTGCTTCGACGTGTGGGTCTGGATGTAAAAACAGTGTCTATTTCCGGATCACGAAAGGTTATGGCAGTGCATGGCGTGTCTGTGGATGCCGATCTTCTTTTCGAAGAAGCCAATTATGATCTGTGTGAAATGATTGTGTTGCCCGGAGGACTTCCCGGAGCAGATCATCTCGCTGCCCATCAGGGGCTGGAAACGAAATTGCGCGAATTCATTGAAAACAACAGGAAAGTTGCAGCGATTTGTGCTTCTCCGGCACGTGTCTTGGGGAGCAAAGGTTTGCTTGCCGGACGTAAGGCGACGGCTTATCCGGGAAACGAAGACAGATTGATTGGTGCCGAGGTAGGCACGGAAGATGTCGTTATCGATGGAAACATCATTACATCGAAAGGACCGGCAACGGCAATGGCTTTCGGGTTGGCACTTGTTGAAACGCTTTGCGGGCAGGATGTGCGTGCGCGTCTTGCTTCAGATTTGTTATATCAATAAGAATAAAAAGTCGCTCGACGGAGCGTCTTTCGGATGAGGTTTTGGGGGCTTCCATCAAAGCGTCCGTAGAAGTGTGTCCATTTTATTTTGAAATCAAGAAAAATTTCTTGATTTCTTGTTTTACGTATAATATAATGGTAAATTGCCGTATAAGGTATTCCTATATACAATAAGGAGTGAAAACTATGCCCCAACCTGCCACAAATAAGCCGGCAAAACTCAAATTCAGACAACCCAAAGAGGTGAAATTCGGTAAGAAAACGCGCATGAGCTACTCGCAGATTCAGGAAGTCTGTGATATGCCAAATCTCATTCAAATTCAAACTCATTCGTACAACTGGTTTGTGAAAGAAGGTCTTCGGGAAGTGTTTGCAGACATTTCTCCGATCAAGGACTATGCGGGAAACCTTATTCTTGAATTTCTCGAGCATAAGCTGAATACCCCCGACGATCCGCCAAAGTACTCTCAAGAAGAGTGCAAAGAGCGTGATGCAACCTATGCAGCATCTCTGAAAGTTCAGGTTCGACTCATCAACAAAGAGACAGGCGAACTCAAAGAACAAGAAGTCTTCATGGGCGATTTCCCGCTTATGACAGAAAAGGGAACCTTTATTTATAACGGCGCAGAACGCGTTGTTGTAACACAGCTTGTTCGTTCTCCGGGACCCTATTTTGGACGCGAGATAGATAAGAGCGGAAAGCATCTTTTTACAGCGCAGATCATTCCAAATCGCGGTGCTTGGCTCGAGTACGAAACGGATTCCAATGAAATCATTTACGTACGTGTCGATCGAACGAGAAAGTTGCCACTGACGACGCTTTTGCGTGCTCTTGGGCTTAGTAGCGATAAAGAGATTACAGATCTGTTTGGAGAAGATGATCGGCTCATCAAGACCTTAGAAAAAGACCCCTCAAAAGACAGTGATGAGGGAATCAAAGAGATTTACAAAAAACTCCGTCCGGGCGAGCCTCCGACGGTTGAAAATGCACGCAGCCTATTGGAGTCGCTGTTCTTTGAACCGCGTCGCTACGACCTTGCGAAGGTTGGTCGCTATAAATACAATAAGAAGCTCGGTCTTTCGAATCGACTGTCCGGGCTTACGCTGGCGGAAGATGTTGCAGATCCGAATACGGGCGAGATTCTTTTTGAAAGCGGAGCTGTGCTCAGTCGTGAAGATGCACTCACCATCGAAAATGCAGGGCTTCATCGAGTGAAGGTCTTCTCTACGGACAGTGCAGAGCCCGATACCACTTGTTTTGTCATCGGAAATAATTTTGTAGATCCTGCGCAATATGTAGGATTTGACATGAGGGAGCTGGGTTTCACCGAAAAGGTTCACTACCCAACCCTGATGAAAATCCTAAAGGAAAATAAAAACGAAACGGATATTCGCGAGGCATGTCGTCAAGAGAAGGCACACCTGTCTCCCAAACATATCCTCATTGATGATATCGTGGCGTCGGCAAGCTATATTTTGAACCTTGTCCATGGAATCGGAATGGTTGACGACATCGATCATCTTGGGAATCGTCGTGTTCGTACGGTCGGCGAATTATTGCAAAATCAATTCCGCATCGGCTTGGCACGCATGGAACGTGTTGTGCGCGAACGTATGACAATTCAAGATGTCGAAGTAACGACACCGCAAGCATTGATGAACATTCGTCCCGTGACCGCAGCGATTAAGGAGTTTTTCGGAAGTTCCCAGTTGTCGCAGTTTATGGATCAGAACAATCCATTGGCAGAATTGACGCATAAACGACGTCTTTCGGCACTTGGTCCCGGCGGTCTTTCGCGTGAACGGGCAGGATTTGAGGTTCGCGACGTACATCATTCTCATTATGGACGGATGTGTCCGATCGAGACGCCTGAAGGTCCGAATATCGGACTGATCGGTTCGCTCACAACGTATGGACGCGTGAATGAATATGGTTTTATTGAAACGCCGTATCGTAAGGTAAACAAGGGTACAGGTCAAGTTTCTGATCAGATCGATTATCTTACCGCAGACGACGAAGAAGTGCTCATCATTGCACAGGCGAATGAGCCGCTTGATCGTGATGGGTTTTTTGTCAACAATCGCGTCACCGCTCGTGGTGTCGGTGGTGAAATCGACCTCGTACCGAAAGAAGAAATCGACTACATGGACGTCTCTCCGAAGCAGGTTGTTTCGGTTGCGACGGCAATGATCCCCTTCCTTGAAAACGACGATGCGAACCGCGCCCTGATGGGTTCGAACATGCAGCGTCAGGCAGTGCCACTCCTCGTTACGGATGCTCCGATCGTCGGTACCGGAATGGAGTATACCGCAGCGCGTGATAGCGGCGTCGTGGTTCTTGCGAAAAACGCGGGCATCGTGGAATACGTGGACGCAGATACGATCAAAATCCGTAAAGATAAAGGTGTCAATACGACAGATGTCGTTGCGCTGGATGCAGAGCTCGAAAAACTGAAACCCAAAAGGGTGAAGTGGGATAGCGAACGGGAAGCAAAACGTTCGGAATGGACGATTCTCAGCAATCTTTTGACGAAGACGGAAAAGCTCGAAGAATTACGAAAGAAGCAGAAGGCAGACATTCGTATTCGAACTGCAGAGTTGAAAAAATTGAAGGATGATCCCGAAAGAGAGCAAGAGGTCCTCGCTAAAGAATTGGAGCTTTCCGATTTAAAAGAAAAGCACAAAGCGAAGATCGCAAAGCTCGATTTGGACATCAAAGACACCAAAAAGCGTGTTAACGAATACGGATATGGTGGTGATGAGGAACTTGCAGAAATTGCGAAGAAGCTTTCAAAAAGAGTCGCAACACTGGAGAACAACATCCGCGCCATTGACGACGAAATCAATGCCAGAAAACAGCAAATCGAAGTCGCGCGCAAAGACGTGGAAGATGTTTTGGATGTCTACAATCTGCTGAAATTTAAACGCTCCAACCAGGGTACCTGTATCAATCAGCAACCGATTGTCAAAAAAGGCGAACGCGTTGAAGCAGGTGAGGTTATTGCGGATGGACCGTCAACGGATGAGGGCGAAGTTGCGCTCGGGAAAAACCTACTCATCGGCTTTATGACCTGGGAAGGCTACAATTATGAAGATGCGATTATCCTGAACGAGCATCTTATTATGGACGATGTTCTCACGTCGCTGCATATTGAAGAATATGAAGCAGAGGCGCGCGATACAAAGCTCGGACCCGAGGAAATTACACGCGACATTCCCAACGTGGGTGATGAGGCGAGAAAAGATCTGGACGAAGAAGGCATTGTGCGCATTGGTGCAGAGGTCACATCTTACGATATTCTCGTCGGTAAAGTAACCCCGAAAGGCGAAACAGAACTCACAGCAGAAGAACGACTCCTGCGTGCCATTTTTGGAGAGAAGGCACGTGAGGTGCGCGATACTTCGCTCAAGGTACCGCATGGTGAGACGGGCATCGTTGTTGACATTAAGACATTCAGTCGCGAGGAAGGTGACGAACTTTCTCCGGGTGTGAATAAGATGGTGCGTGTCTACGTCGCAACAAAACGTAAGATCAGCGTTGGTGACAAAATGGCAGGACGCCACGGAAATAAGGGCGTTATCTCCCGCATATTGCCGGAAGAGGATATGCCGTTCCTTGAGAATGGAACTCCGCTTCAGGTCATGTTGAATCCTCTTGGTGTACCGTCTCGTATGAACGTCGGGCAGGTTCTCGAAGTGCATCTGGGACTCGTTGCCCATGATAAAGGATGGTACATCAGTACGCCCGTATTTGACGGTGCAAGCGAAAAAGACATCATTGGTCTTTTGACAGAATGTGGCTATCCGGAAAGCGGAAAGCTACGGCTTCGTGATGGAAGAACCGGTGAATATTTCGACAACCCTGTCACTGTCGGGTACATGTACATCATGAAACTTCACCATCTTGTCGATGATAAGATTCATGCGCGGAGCACCGGTCCGTACTCTCTCGTAACGCAACAGCCGCTCGGCGGAAAAGCCCAGTTTGGCGGACAGCGTTTTGGAGAAATGGAAGTGTGGGCACTGGAAGCCTATGGTGCCGCTTATACACTACAGGAAATTCTCACGGTGAAATCCGACGATATCGTTGGACGCGTGAAGACATACGAGGCGATCGTAAAGGGCGAAAACATCCCGACACCGGGCATTCCGGAATCATTCAAGGTGCTCATTAAAGAGATGCAGAGCCTAGGTCTCGATGTAAAAGTGAAGAACGAATACGATGAAGAGATCGAACTGAAAGAATACGTAGATCTCGGTTCGGCATCCGGTTTGGAGCGTATGATATCCACCGATAAACTAACGCTCGATGACGATGATGAATACTATCGCATTGAACCGCTTGATAAAGAAGCCAACATCGATCACGTGAAAACCGATACAACCGAAGAGTCCGCGGACGCCTAGGCGTAGTGCCGTGTGAATAAGGAGGAATATCATTGAGCAGGGATATTATCGAAAAAAGGAATCCGAAGCGTGACGATTTTGACGCGATTCAGATTAGCCTTGCGTCTACGGAAAAAATCCTCAGTTGGTCGAGAGGCGTCGTAAAGAAGCCGGAAACAATCAATTACAGAACATTAAAACCGGAGAAAGACGGCTTGTTTTGTGAGCGAATCTTTGGACCGACCAAGGATTGGGAATGCCATTGCGGAAAGTACAAACGCATTCGGTACAAGGGAATTATCTGTGATCGCTGCGGCGTAGAAGTGACAAAGGCGAAGGTTCGTCGCGAACGCATGGGGCATATCGAACTTGAAGCACCGGTTTCTCATATCTGGTACTTTAAGGGAATCCCCAGTCGTATCGGACTCGTTTTGAATATCGCTCCGAAGAATTTGGAAAAGGTACTGTATTTTGCCGCCTATATCGTAACGGATCCCGGCGAAACGGATCTCACCTACATGGAGCTTTTGTCGGAAGACAGATACCGTGAATACAAAGAACAATATCATGAAGGTTTCAAAGCCGGCATGGGCGCGGAAGCGATTCGAGAATTGCTCACACAGGTTGACTTGGACGCGCTTTCTCAATCGATGCGCGAAGAACTGAAGACAACAAGCGGACAGAAAAAAGTGAAGCTTGTTCGTCGTCTTGAGGTTATCGAAGCCCTTCGTTCATCAGGGAACAAACCCGAATGGATGATTCTGGAGGTTATCCCGGTCATTCCGCCGGATATTCGTCCGATGGTGCAGTTGGATGGTGGCCGTTTTGCAACATCCGACTTGAACGACCTTTATCGTCGCGTCATCAATCGCAACAACCGTTTGGGCAGACTAAAAGATTTGAATGCGCCGGACATCATCGTGCGCAACGAAAAGCGTATGCTTCAAGAAGCCGTGGATGCGCTGATCGACAACGGTCGCAGGGGGCGCCCGGTTACGGGACCCGGAAGCCGTCCGCTCAAATCGCTATCAGACATGCTGAAAGGCAAACAAGGACGTTTCCGCCAGAATCTGCTCGGAAAGCGCGTGGATTATTCGGGTCGTTCCGTTATCGTTGTCGGACCGGAGTTGAAGTTCTATCAGTGCGGTTTGCCGAAAAAGATGGCACTCGAATTGTTCAAGCCTTTCATCATGAAGGAGCTTGTAAAAAACGGTAGTGCGCACAACATCAAGAGTGCAAAACGTATGGTTGAGAAGGTTAAGCCCGAAGTTTGGGACGTTTTGGATGAGGTTATTCAGGAACATCCTGTGCTTTTGAACCGCGCACCTACCTTGCACAGACTGGGCATTCAAGCGTTCGAACCTGTTCTCGTCGAAGGAAAGGCGATTAAGCTTCATCCGCTCGTTTGTACCGCGTACAATGCGGACTTCGATGGCGACCAGATGGCAGTCCACGTACCGCTTACCGTGGAAGCGCAGGCAGAGGCTCGTTTCCTCATGCTTTCCGTCAACAATATTCTTGCGCCGAAAGATGGTTCGCCGATTACAACACCGACACAGGACATGATTCTCGGTTCCTACTATCTGACGCACGAAGGGGAAGAGGCACGTGACACAAAAGCGGAAAAAGGCGATGGGAAAATCTTTACAGATTTCGACGAACTGCTCATGGCATACCGCAACGGCGTTGTTGGTCTTCATGCGCGCGTAAAAGTTCGCCGTTATGCAAATCCTGAAGATGTGTCGGGAAAGCTCATCGAGTCTACGGTCGGAAGGTTTATCTTCAATGAGAATATTCCACAGGATCTGGGCTATGTGAATCGAGAAGAAGACCCCTATTCGCTCGAAATCAACTTCCTGTGCGACAAGAAAAAACTCGGCGATATTATCTACCGTTGTTATCGTCGTCACGGCAATACAAAAACGGCACTCATTCTCGACAACATCAAAGAGATGGGCTTCCATTATTCGACCTTGGCTGCCGTCACGATCAGCATTTCCGACATGGAGATTCCGGAAGCAAAATCGGCGATTATTGCAGAGGCGGACGATAAAGTCAGTAAGTACGAAAACGCTTACAGAAGTGGTCTCATGAGTGACATGGAACGTTATGAAGGTGTTGTTCGTACGTGGACGAAAGCGACAGATGATGTTGCAGATGCACTGATGAATTCGCTCGGTTCGCTAAACAATCTGTTTATCATGGCACATTCCGGAGCG
>JAITTH010000086.1 GCA_031287295.1 Eubacteriales Family XIII. Incertae Sedis bacterium | reverse complement strand
GACGAGGAAGCCATTGCTTCACTTGCCGAATCGATACGAATGCACGGCGTAATTCAGCCTGTTTTATTACGAAAAACAGAAAATGGATTTGCCTTGGTTGCCGGGGAGAGAAGGTGGCGAGCTGCAAGAAAAGCAGGATTGCAAAAAATACCTTCCATTGTTCGAGATTTGTCCGAAGCAGAAAATGCCTTATTTGCGATTATTGAAAATGTGCAACGCGAAGACCTAACGCCATTGGAAGAAGCGGCGGCTTTCAGAAAGATGATCGAAGGATATGGTCTTACACAGCAGCAGCTCTCAGATAGCATTGGCAGGAGTCGTCCTTATATTACCAATACGCTTCGCCTTTTAAAGCTGCCGGAAATCGTAAGGGCGCTTCTTCAAGAGGGGCAGTTGACCATGGGGCATGCAAATGCGCTTGGAAGTGTTAAAGACGAGAAATGGATGCTTATCCTTGCAAAACAAATCGCGAGAGAAGGCTTATCTGTACGAGAAGCGGAGCGCCTTGTAGCAAAGCAAACGAAGGAATCGCCCGGTTCTGAACGTCGCCCGATGACAAAAAAACGAAATGACGAGGCACGTGCCGTGGAAGAAGAGCTTACTTCGATTCTGGGAACACGCGTAACACTTGAAACCAAAGGGAAAAACTCATATCTTCATATTCATTTTTACAATCGCGAGCAGCTTGAAGGTATTATTGAAGAGTTTCGCCGTTTGAAATGACAGATCCATGAATAGCTTTGACCATTCCAAAATACTCGCAAAGATGGCGGAAAATTTCCGGAATCCTGTTCTGATTGAGAGTAGCGACCATATCATTCTTTATGTAAATAAAATCATGCAAGAAACTTTCGGAAATTTGGTTGGTCACCATCGGAACTTTCTCTTTCAGAACGATGTAACGGAAGCATCTCTTTGTGAGGACGACGTTTTTCATTTGAATGAAGGGGTGTCGGAGGTTGTCATTGCAGATGTGGCTTATAAGGTAATTTGCACGAAGATTGAGGACGAAACAGGGGATTCCTATAATGTGGTAACACTGGAAGATATTTCCTTGTTCAAGGCACTTCAGTCACGCTTACAGGAAAATCTGGAGACACTAAAGAGGGATGCCGGGATTGCAAAGCAAATTCAGGGGAGTGTCTTGCCTTCCAATGGTGAATATTGGAATGCCATTCGTTTGAATGCTGTATATATGCCAGCAGAGGATTTAAGCGGAGATTTCTTTGATATTGTTTCTGTCGGAGCGGATAAGACGCTTCTCTATATTGCCGATGTTTCAGGACATGGCATACAGGCCTCACTCCTTACCATGTTCATTCGTGAAAATGTACGCGCTGCGCTTCGTGCGGAAGATTGTACAACGGATGGAATTTTACGGAATTTACTGAGTACCTTTCAGTTGCTTGATGTTCCGGCAAGATTTTATCTGAGCATCCTTCTCTGTCTCTACAATCAAAAAACCGGTACGCTTTCTATTGCAAATGCAGGTCACAACTGTTTCCCCTTGGTTTTGCGTTCAAACGGTCGGATCGAAGAAATTACGGTGTCGGGAATGCCGATTAGTAAAATCAGCTTACCGGAATCTTACGAAGAAGAAAGTATTGTGGTTCACGTGGGCGATCGCATTTTGTTGTATACGGATGGCATTGTTGAAGAATATAGCAAAATGAAGAAAAAATCCTTTGGAACAGAAGGGGTTCGTCGCGTTGCCTCAGAGTATATTGCCCTGCCCGGAGACGAACTTGCCCGCAAAATCATCGAAGGGTCAAACGAATATATGTTAATTTCGGCCAAAGACGACCGAACCATCGTTGTGGCAGACTTTTTGTAATCCCACTCGTTCATTCGAGCAATTCTCTCTACCTTATACGAATCTGGTCGATTCCCTTGTTTGCAAGCGCGTCCGCAAGGTTATTCATCTTGGTAATATGCAGGAAATCTTCGTGTGAAAAAGAGCTACCGTTTTTTTCGCAAAACCGCTCGTAGTGATGCGCCAAATTCGTTTGTTTGCCGGTTGGGTTCACATGCCCTTTCACGTGATAGAAGGAAAAGGTGTGGGAAGGAAGAAAGGAAAGAATCTTTTCCCAGAGCGGTCGATTCTCCACCGGCATCTTGTTTGCCGTTTTCCAGCCGTTCTTTTGCCATGTTTCGTACCACCGATTCTTCATGCCGTTGATAAGATATGCCGAATCGCTGAAAACGCAGATGTTTTCACCATCTCTGGTCACAGAGGAAAGCGCATAAACAAGCGCGGAAAGTTCCATGCGATTGTTTGTTGTGTCTTTCTCTCCGCCGAAAAGCTCTTTCGTATGTTTTCCATATTCGAGAATTGCGCCCCATCCGCCGACATTGGTTTTGTTTTGATTTCCGGAGCACGCACCGTCACAATAAATATTTAGAGGTATCATAACAATATTATCCCATAGGGGTTTCTTTTGAACAAGCGAATGGGGTAAAATTAAAACATTATGGTGTTAAGCTTTTGTTCTTTTTCCAGCGGTAGCAGCGGGAATTGTTATCTTGTAAAAGCAGATTCATCTGCAGTACTTGTAGATGCAGGCATAAGCACGTCTCGTATTATGAATGGACTGTTGGCATCTCGTACGGACCCGGAAGAAATACAAGGAATCCTCATTACGCATGAGCATTCGGATCATATTCGCGGATTGGATGTTTTGAGTAGAAGATTATCCGATGCGAAAGTCTATGCGACGGAAGGCACCATGCGTAAACTTAGATCGGCCCGTGTACCGGAGTCCTGCCGAATTGTTTCAGCAGGAGAAAATCACAGCATAGGGAAACTAGAAGTTGACGTTTTTGCCGTAAGCCACGATGCTGCCGAACCGATTGGCTTCAGCATCGGTCTGGGCGGAAAACGCGTCTGTATCATTACGGACACCGGTGTCGTCACCGAAGAAATGCTAAGCGTTGCGGCAGAGGCAGACATCCTGGTCTTAGAGGCAAACCACGACGTGTCTATGCTGAAAAAAGGACGTTATCCACCATTGTTGAAGCAGCGTATTTTGGGGCGCGAAGGGCATCTTTCAAACACACAAGCGGCAGAGACGATAGCAACCATTATGGGGTTGGACAGAAAGCCCCGCTGTGTGTTGCTTGCGCATCTAAGTCGCGACAACAACGACCCCTATGTGGCAGAAAAAACCGTTTCAGAAATCCTCGCAGAGATGGATTATCATTCCGGAAGAGACTTTTTTCTTAAGCCACTGTTAAGAGATAAAATGAGCGCCGTATTCGAAGTCGATATAGAAATATAGGAAAACGCGCATGAATTACGATATTATCTGCGTGGGTAGCCTAAAGGAACGCTATTGGAAGGATGCGGAAACAGAATATTTGAAACGCCTTTCCACTTTTGGGCGCACAGAGATTCATGAAATCAAAGAGGCGTATGTCTCACAAAATGCAAGCAAAGCAGAGATTGCTTCCGCGATGGAAAAGGAAGGCAAAAGTCTCTTAAAAAGCATTCCCAAACAGGCATATACCATAGCACTTGATGGAAAGGGACAAATGCTTTCCTCTGAAGGGTTGAGCAAAAAATTACAAATATTGGCAGTGGATGGCGTGAGTCGGGTGGTCTTTTTCATTGGTGGCTCCAACGGGCTGTCAAAGGAAGTCTTGGCAAAAAGTGACTTCCGTCTGTCTTTTTCGGCATTTACGTTTCCACATCAAATGATGCGCACCATCTTGCTGGAACAGATTTATCGAAGTTGTAAAATTATGGAAGGTTCCTCATATCACAAATGACACAGACGATTCAATCTTTTCGGGAATACCACCCAGCTGCATTGCTACTCTATTGTTCTGCGCCGATTTTCTGTACGATGATTACGACGAACCCGATGGTGATCGTGCTTTCCATGGTTTGCGGAAGTATTGTCGGCATTTTTCTGGCAGGGAGAAGGGTCTTTGTGCGAGCACTTTTCCCGATTGTCCTTTTGTTTCTGATAACCGTTCTTTTTAACTTTCTCACAAATCATAACGGTCGGACCATCCTTTTTGTGATCGGACATTTCAGATTTACGTTGGAAGCGCTTCTTTTTGGGCTATCGATGGGCGGAATGCTGATGGGCGTATTCATATGGTCGATCAATTTTACGCATTTGATATCATCAGAAGGAATATTGGCACTGTTGGGTCCCAGATTGCCGGTGGTCGGACTGGTGCTGTCCATGATTTTAAAGATGGTTCCGGAAACCATACGAAAATACAGAGAACTTTCAGATTCCGGGAAAGCACTTGGGATAGGATCTCCGGAAAATCAGACAGGAAAGAA
>JAITTH010000009.1 GCA_031287295.1 Eubacteriales Family XIII. Incertae Sedis bacterium | reverse complement strand
ATGGCGTGCGGTTCGCGACGGTTTTATTGAGGAATCGGCCATTACCGGGAATCTTGGGAAAGTGGTTACCGGCGAGTTAAAAGGACGTGAGTCCGACACGGAGAAAATTTTCTTCAACCCAATCGGTATGGGGATTCATGATTTGTCAGAAGCATTTCGTGTATTTGAAAACGCAAAGGCACAGGGTATCGGTCGCACGTTGCCGCTTTGGGAGAATTATGCGTTATAGCTGACGAAAGTTCGGTCTGTGAAATTCACCTTGTCGTCAGGCGTTTTGCTTGACGACAAGGTTGGTAAATGAAATATTTGCGAAAGGAGAGGCGATATGTTTAGTGGAAGCGATACAGCTTGGGTTATGATATCCGGCGCACTTGTACTGTTTATGACGCCCGGTCTTGCTTTTTTTTATGGTGGACTCGGGCGTAGAAAAAATGTCATAAGCACAATGACAAATTCGGTTTTCAATTTAGGAATTGGTACTCTGTCTTGGATCGCCATTGGCTATACGTTGGTTTGTGGTGGGTCGGGTCCCATTATTGCATCTTTTAAATTTCCATTCATGAGTGGTATTGGCGTGGATGATATGACAGGATCCGTTTCCACATATACGTATTCCTTTTTAATGTGTATGTATGCACTCATTACACCGGCTATTATCACCGGTTCTGTAGCCGGGCGAATGCGCCATAAGGCAATTTATATTTTTGTGGCACTCTGGTCTATTCTCGTATATTATCCACTTGCTCACATGGTATGGGGTGATGGTGGTTTGCTTGGATTAAGCGAAACAAGTTGGCTTGGTGCAGCAGATTTTGCGGGTGGCAATGTTGTTCATATAAGCTCAGGTGTCAGTGGTCTTGTGTTGTGTATACTGGTCGGAAAACGACGCGGATACAGTCAGCTTTCTTACAGACCTCATAACATACCATTTGTGTTGATTGGTCTCGGCATTCTTTGGTTTGGATGGTTTGGGTTTAATGGCGGGAGTGCACTTGGCGCGAGCAATCTCACCGGTCACGTCTTGCTTTCCACGATGGTTGCCGGTGGCATTGCCATGTTCAGTTGGATGCTCATCGATGTAATACGAACGGGTAAGCCCACACTGATCGGAGGATGTACCGGTGCGCTCGCCGGGCTTGTCGGCATTACGCCGGGTTGTGGCTTCATGCCCCTTTGGGTTGCGGTTCTTGTCGGGTTGCTGGTTTCTCCTGCCTGTTACTTTGGAATCATTTTGGTGAAAAGTATTCTTAAAATTGACGATTCCTTTGATGCCTTCGGCTGCCATGGCATAGGTGGAATATTTGGCGGTATTATAACAGGATTTTTCGCGGAATCGTCTATTGGCGGCGTTGATGGAATGTTCTATGGCGATCCTGCGCAGCTTGGACGTCAAGTTATTGCGATTGTCATCAGTATCGCGTGGGCAGTTGGTGGGACTTTGATTTGTGCCGGGGTTACTCGAATCTTTACGCCGCTTCGCGTCGAGGCGAAAGAAGAGTCCATCGGTCTTGATTCCGTCTTGCATGGTGAGTCTGCCTATCCATCGTACACAGGTCTCGATTGATTGAAGAGCAGCCAGAAAAGTCTTTCGTGAGAGATTCGCCAAGGCGCGAACGTTAATGGATTGAGGAATGATAAATTGGTCTGCAATCTGATTTAGAATCAAATCAGATTGCAGACCAATTTCGCTGTCTTCTATTCGTCCGATGATGCGATCCGGTCCTTTATCGTTTTTATAATAAGGCATACGGTGATGGTAAAGAAAATCAGGAATGTGGCAAGAGAGCCACCATTGCTGGTTAACATGTCGTTTGTAATAAAAGCTTCACCCTTTCTATAATCAACCATGCAAGTTATTATACCGAAGATTGAACCAATACTGAAAATCCCTATGGTGATAAGCCTTTGCGCTTTGGTTTGAACATAGACATCCCGAAAGATGAGTTCAAGCGAGCAGATGAAGATTGGGATGAGCAGGAGCAGCAGATTTTCATGGAATCGTTCTGCCCATATAAAACCGTTGTCAACAAGAAAGGCATTGACAAGCAGCAACGCCACTTGTGCAATAAAAGCATGCATGAAAATGTTACCGCGAATCCATAATTGGCGCTCATCGAATTTGTGATTGTTCATCATTGTCATCCTCCCAAAAGATATCGTTCAGTGTTTTACCGAGAGTTTTGCAGATTGCGGTGCACAACTTGATTGTTGGATTGTACTCGCCTTTTTCAATTGCGTTGATGGTTTGACGGCTTACGCCAACACGCTCAGCAAGTTCCGCCTGCGTCAGATCAAGCAATGCCCGCATCGATTTGAGTTTTAAGTTTTTTTGCATTCGTTATCACCTCAAAACAAATGGTACTATATCAAAGACTAAATGTCAAGTATATATTACAATAAGAATAGTATACTATTCTCCGCAATCCCCTTTCGCTTATGGTACAATAAATTCATGCAATTCTTCATGGAGAAAAAGAAAAGGAACATTGCGCTTGTAATTCTCATCTGTATTCTCGCAGTGATTGTTCTCTCTTCCGTATTCATACCCACAAATGCGGAGCATACTTGCATTGGTGAAAATTGCCTGGTGTGTGAGCAAGTTTCGTTCTGTGTAATGGTGCTTTGCACCATTGGTATTGCTCTTGGCGGGTGGATTGCCTTTTCGCTTTTTAAGAAACGAGCGGATTATCGGGGTTTGTTCCGATTGTCTGTCATTACGTTAAGAAATCATTCTTTACTCCTTCTAAAAGTCAAGCTCAATCTCTAATAAACTCAATCTCAAATGATCTGTTAAGCTACACCCTTGACGGTCTTTTCTACCATGTTTTGTTGGTAGAAAAAATCCTTCACGGCGATGTACCATTTAGATTTAACAGAGCAATCCCATTTAGCTTATGTAGAAATGGAGGATGATATGAAAAAACACGCATTTATCTTTGCCATCGTATTATTTGTTTGCATTCTTCTCTTGGGTTGTAATGCTGAAGACAAAAATAGCGACAATGAAAACGACGAAAAGCTCAACATTGTCGCCACGATTTTTCCTGAATATGATTTTGCTCGCGCCATCGTGGGAGACAAAGCAACTGTAAGCATGCTCACCGATCCGGGGGCATCGATTCACTCCTTTGACCCATCGCCGTCCGACATCAAAAAGGTACAGAGTGCAGATGTGTTCATTTACGTTGGCGGTGAAAGTGAGGAATGGGTAGACAGCATCTTGCAGTCCCTTGACACGGACAATATGAAAATCATTCGGTTGATGGATTCTGTAAATGTTGTTGAGGAAGAGTTGAAGGAAGGTATGACCCCTGAGGAAGAGGATGTCGATGCAGAGGAAACCGAAAGCGAAGAGCTGGAATATGATGAACATGTTTGGACTTCTCCTCAAAATGCGATACTGTTGATCGATGCAATCACGGTAGCAATCTGTGAAGCGGACGAAGCCAATGCGTCGGTCTATGAAAGCAATGCTGCTGCCTATAAGGAAAAACTTAACGATATCGACAAACAGATCAAAGATCTTGTAAAAGGGGCGAAACGAAACAAAATTGTCGTGGCCGATAAATTTCCCTTCCGTTATTTTGTGGATCAGTACGGGCTTGATTATGTGGCGGCGTTTCCCGGATGCAGTGATCAAACCGATGCAGGTGCGGCGACAATCGCATATCTCATCAATACGGTTGAGCAAGAAGAAATTCCTTATATATATTATGTTGAGCTGAGCAACAAAAGCTGTGCGACTGCAATATCTGAGCAGACAGGTGCGGGGATGCTACTGCTGAATTCAGGGGAGAATATTTCGAAAACGGACTTCAACAACGGCGTGACCTACGTCGATCTTATGAATCAAAATATCGAAACCCTAAAAAAAGGTTTGGAGGAATAGATGGGAAATCTGATCGTTTGTAAATCTGTGTCGGTAAAATACGATTCAGGGGTAGCAGTTCGAGACGTTAGCTTTCAGGTGAGCGAGGGCGATTATCTCTGTATTGTCGGAGAAAACGGATCGGGGAAAACCAGTTTGATGAGAGCGATGGTTGGTCTCACTCCTCTTTTCGATGGGAAAATCACATTTGAAGGTCTTCGGCAAAATGAAATCGGCTATCTCCCTCAGCAGACCAATGTTCAAAAAGATTTTCCCGCAAATGTGATGGAAGTGGTCTTATCCGGATGCTTAAGCAGGCATGGGCTGAAACCGTTTTATACGAAACAAGATAAACGACGAGCCGAAGAAAACATGGAGCGCCTAAAAATTAGCAATTTAAGAAACAAGTCTTTTCGGGATTTATCGGGTGGGCAAAGACAGCGTATACTCCTTGCCCGTGCGCTTTGTGCAACGGAGAAATTGTTATTGTTGGACGAGCCGATTACCGGGCTTGACCCTCTGATGGCAGCTGAGATGTATGAATTGCTTCATTCACTGAATGAACAGGGGCTAACGATTGTAATGATTTCCCATGATGTAAAAAGTGCAATCTTCTACGTGAAGACCATTCTGCATTTGGGGACAGAGTCACTCTTTTTTGGGACAACAAAGGATTACGCCCTTTCGGATGTGGCAAGATCCCTGATCGGAGGCAAACAAAATGATTGATCTCCTGAAAGAACTTTTTTCGTTTGATTTTATCATCCGTGCATTGATTGTCGGCATATTGGTTTCGCTTTGTGCATCTCTTCTTGGGGTGAGCCTGGTGCTCAAACGATATTCTATGATTGGTGATGGGCTTTCTCATGTAGGGTTCGGCACCTTGGCGATAGCCATGTCTCTCAATCTTGCTCCGCTGGAGGTGTCGATTCCCCTGGTTCTGTTTGCTGCTTTTCTTCTGCTGCGAATCAGTGAAAACAGTAAAATCAAAGGGGATGCCGCAATCGCTCTGATCTCCAGCAGTTCACTCGCCATCGGTGTCGTGGTTATTTCCTTGACAGTTGGGATGAATGCGGATGTGTGTAACTATATGTTTGGTAGCATACTGGCAATGAAAAAGAGTGACCTTTATCTGAGTGTCGCTGTCGCAATTCTTGTTTTGATTCTGTTCGTGTTTTTCTATAACAGAATTTTCGCGGTAACATTTGATGAAGGTTTTGCCAAAGCGACCGGAACGAAAACAGGCTTGTACAACATGCTCATTGCTTTTCTGACCGCGCTGATG
>JAITTH010000124.1 GCA_031287295.1 Eubacteriales Family XIII. Incertae Sedis bacterium | reverse complement strand
ATACATACAACTCGAACCATGCGATTTTTTCTTAGTGCCACCACCTCCTTATTACATGCATCGTTCTTGCGCGTACCTAAAGCGATAAAGAATATAAAAACCGAACCGGATTCATTTTGTGAACAGGGCTCGCTTTTATCGATCTATGTGCAACAAAAAACGGCATTCGGAAAAACCGAATGCCGTTTAATATCTATGGGGTTTGCGGTTGCCAAATCACAAAGCAAGCGAGGAGAATCGTGCCCTCCTCCTTCATTTTCGTTATTTACCAAAACCGGATAAACCATGACTCTCCCGACCACTATGATATCTTTGATATTAATATAACAAGCTCAATGATATTGTCAAGAGAATTTTCCCAGATGGTAAAACCTTTTCTGCTTTAGCTTATTTTAAGATAGCACCTGTGTTTGCAGATTGTACCATGCGTGCATAACGAGCCAAGTAGCCGGTCGTAACGCGTGGTTCGGGCATGACATAGGTTGCTTTGCGCTTTGCGATTTCTTCGTCGGTAAGCTGAACCGCCAAAACGCGGTTCGGGATGTCAATCTCAATGATATCGCCATCTTTCAGGAGTCCGATGAGTCCGCCGTTCATAGCCTCGGGACTGATATGCCCGATGGACGCGCCTCTCGATGCGCCGGAAAACCGACCGTCGGTGAGTAGGGCGACATCTTTGTCCATGCCCATTCCTGCAATTGATGAGGTCGGTCCGAGCATTTCTCGCATACCGGGACCACCGCTTGGACCTTCGTAACGAATGACGATCACATCGCCTTTTTTGATTTTTTGATTCCAAATGGCGTTCACTGCGTCCTCTTCTCCATCAAAGACGACGGCGGGTCCGATATGATGAAGCATCTCTTCCGCAACCGCCGCTTCTTTTACGACCGCACCGTCCGGTGCGAGATTGCCGCGTAGGATGGCAAGCCCTCCTTGCGTACGATAAGGAGCGTCAAGGGAATGAATGACATTGCGATCGATCACGGGCGTTTTTTCGATGATTTCGCCGACGGAGATGCCGGATACGGTCGGAATGTCTGTGTAGATGAGCCCGGCTTTGGCAAGCTCATTCATGAGCGCCGGAATGCCGCCTGCATCGTGTAAGTCTTCAATGTGATGCACACCGCTTGGACTGAGTTTTGCTAAGTAAGGCGTTTTCAGTGAAATTTCATCAAAGACAGAAAGATCGAGATGGATGCCGGCTTCATATGCGATGGCAGGAAGGTGGAGAACCGTGTTGGTCGAACCCGCCATGCCCATATCTACGGTAATTGCATTGCGAAATGCCTTTTCGGTGAGAATATCGCGCGGGCGAACATCCTTTTTCACCATTTCCATAATTTTTATGCCCGCGGTCTTTGCGATGCGAATGCGTTCGCCACTGTCACTGATGGCGGTGCCGTTGTAGGGCAGCCCCATGCCCAGTGCTTCCGTGAGGCAGTTCATGCTGTTCGCCGTGAAAAGACCGCTGCACGAACCGCAACCGGGACAGGCATTTTCAGTTATGCATTCGAGTTGTTCCTCGTCGATGTTTCCGCTTTTGAACGCGCCGATGGCTTCCATGACACTATTAAAATCGAGCGCATTTCCGTTTGTGTGTCCGGCGCGCATTGCCCCGCCGCTCACAACGATGGCCGGAATGTTTAGCCGTGCGGCAGCCATGAGCATACCCGGAACGGTTTTGTCACAGTTCGGAATAAGAACGAGACCATCAAACTGATGTGCCATGGTCATGGCTTCGATGGAGTCGCAGATGAGTTCGCGGCTCGCCAACGGGTATTTCATGCCTTCATGCCCCATGGCGATGCCGTCGCAGATGCCGATTGCCGGAAATTCTACAGGGGTTCCGCCTGCCATGAGTACGCCCGTACGCGCAGCGTCGGCGATGCGGTCGAGCAGCATATGCCCGGGAACAATTTCATTTTGAGAATTGACAATGCCAATGATGGGGCGATCGATTTCTTTCTTCGTATAACCCATTGCATAAAACAGCGTGCGAACGGAAGCCCCGGACGCGCCTTCTTTGATTTTTGTACTATTCATATTTCCCTCTATCTGTCTTTCGACGCCTCACTTGAATCGCCATACCGTATTGCTTGCGTACAGCGGAACAATGCCAATACTTTACCGGTTTCTTCGCTGGTGACAACGGCATCCCAAACATGCGTTGTTCGACCAAGATGCTGTGGCGTTACGACACAGCGCAGAGCACCGCTCGTCACGGTTCTCAGGAAATTGGTCTTCATTTCAATTGTTGAAAAACTGACGGCGTCTTCCGCGAGCAGTCTATGCGCGCCACGTCCACAAGCTGTGTCGGCAAGTGTTACGACAACGCCACCGTGAAGATGACCGTTTGGTGCAAGGTGAACGGGTTTAATCTCCATTCTACAGGTTAAAACATCTCCATCAAACTCGACCACTTCAATGCCGAGAGAGCCGGGGAAAAAGTGACTAAGGTATTCCGTCGTTGATTCAGGGGTTTCATTTTTAAAGCTGGGTAGTTTTTTCATAATAAAAATATTGTACCATGCGCAAGATTCCCGCTCAAGCAACGGAAGCTATATGGTGAACTTTTCATTCAAGGGGGATTGGTGTTGTAACGCGAAAGCCTTGCTATTACAATGTCGATTGGCTATAATAAAAAAGGCTTTTGTTCAGAAGTTGCAAAAGCGATTGTTTCACAAACATTGTTTAGAAAGGAGTGAGGGTATGGATACGAGCGGTAGTCTCGGTTCCAGTAGAAGCAGCGATTTATATCATTCTACCAACCGAATATGGCCCTCACGGTCTTTTATCTGATTTGTAAGATTCCATTTTGATTTAAGGTAGAGAGAAAAGGTCATATTCGTGAAGAGCTTTGTTTCGCGCGTTTTTACGTGGAAAGAAAGAAGAAAGAAAGAGGACCTTGTTATGGAATTGGAAAAAACATTTGCAGAAATTGCAGAGAACATTCTGGAATTGCTGGATGCAAAAAAATACATCAGCGCAAGACAAGAGGTGCTGAAACTGAATGCCGCAGACGTGGCGGAGGTTATCGGCGATGTGGAAGATGAGCAGGGCATCGAGAACGCCATCATCTTATTTCGTATGCTGCCGAAGGACATTTCTGCGGAAGCGTTTTCGAGGCTTTCCACAGATGATCAGTTGAACATCGTTGCGGGAATTACAGATCGCGAATTAGATTTTATCATCAAGGAGATGGATTTTGACGATATGATCGACGTGCTTGAAGAGCTCCCTGCAAATGTCGTTGACAAAATTCTCGTGCGTGCAACAAAGGAAGAGCGCCGTCAAATCAATACTTTTCTGAATTATCCGG
Organism: Eubacteriales Family XIII. Incertae Sedis bacterium; assembly: GCA_031287295.1. Classification (GTDB taxonomy): domain Bacteria; phylum Bacillota; class Clostridia; order Peptostreptococcales; family Anaerovoracaceae; genus JAISTV01. Next base: position 2,301 of record JAITTH010000124.1, on the reverse strand, counting down.
AAGACAGTGCCGGCAGTCTTATGACGCCGGACTATATTGAATTGCGGAAAGAGTGGACGGCGGGTGAAGCACTTGCCCATATCAAAGAAGCGGGCATCGACTCAGAGACCGTTTATACTTGTTATGTAAAAGATCCGGGGCGCAGGCTCCTCGGCATTGTTTCTTTGCGGAGTTTGGTTGTATCAGATTCAGACACCCCGGTGGCTGAAATCATGGTCGAAGACAGCGTTTACGTGAACGTCTCTGACGACCAGGAAAAGGTTTCTGCCGCGTTTACCAAGTACGGATTTTTGGCGATTCCCGTTGTGGATCATGAGCAACGGCTCGTCGGCATTATTACCATCGATGATATCTTGCAGGTCGTCGAAGAAGAATTTACCGAAGACTTTGAGCGTATGGGCGGCGTTCTCGGCTCGGATGACCGAGGTTATCTGGATACCGGCGTGTTTCGACAGGTGCGCAATCGCTTTCCGTGGCTGATTCTCTTGATGTGCTCTGCAATGGTTACCGGGCTTGTTATATCTCGTTTTGAGCTTCTGCTCACAGATGTTGCGAGTCTCACGATGTATCTTCCGCTTCTGATGGGAACGGGAGGAAACAGCGGAAGTCAAGCTTCAACACTTGTCATTCGCGGCTTGGCGATTGGAGAACTTGAGCCGAGAGATGCGCATCGCGTACTTTGGAAGGAAGCGAGAATCAGCTTTCTGTTGGGGGTGAGCCTTTCCCTAATCAACTTGGCAAAGATTCTCTTTATCGATGGCGAACCGATTCTCATAGGACTTACAGTGTGTGTCACACAGATCTTTGTCATTATGCTTGCAAAATGCATCGGAGGCATGCTACCGTTATTGGCCAAAAAGATTGGTATCGATCCTGCACTTATGGCAGCACCCTTCATCTCCACGCTTACCGATACGTTTTCCTGCCTGATTTATTTTAGTTTGGCATCTGTGATTTTTAATTTATACTAGATAGTAAGCCAAAGGGGATGAAATGTTTGAACCGGAAACGATCAATCGAGATTATGTAAAAAGTCTCTTGCCGAAACGCAAGAAAGAGACTTACAAAGGGACCTACGGCCGTGTACTTGTGGTTGCGGGAAGTCCGAAAATGGCCGGTGCTGCCGTACTCACGGCACGTGCGGCACTTCGAAGCGGATCGGGACTTGTTCGAATTTCTGCCGAACCCTCGCTTTGGCCGATTTTCCAGACGTCCGTTGCGGAAGCGACCGTGACAGACAGAACACTTGACAAAGGGAATCTATCACAGTTTGACGCGATTGTTGCAGGTCCCGGAATGGGCACGGAAGAAGATGCTTCGCTTGCGATTTGTACGATTCTTGAAACCTATGAAAAGATGCTGATTTTGGATGCCGATGCCTTGAATCTTGTGTCCCAAAATCGCGTTTCATTGGCGCATACAAAGGCGAGCCTTATCCTTACGCCGCACGAAGGGGAGGCAGGGCGTCTGCTCCATATCTCAGCGGAAGAAGTCCGTCGTGATCGGATTGCCGCAGCGAAAACCTTAGCCGAGCGTTTTCATGCTGTGGTTGTGTTAAAAGGAAGTCGGAGTCTCACGGCGCATTTTAACGGTGCTGTTTTTGCAAACCATACCGGAAATCCGGGCATGGCAACCGGTGGCAGTGGTGACGTTTTGGCGGGGAGTATCGCTTCGTTTGCGGGGCAGGGGATGAGTGCGCAGGAGGCGTCCTGTGTCGGAACGTATGTTCATGGTTTTGCCGGCGATCTCGCTTCCGAAGAAAAAGGCGAATACGGGTTAATCGCATCCGATATTGCAGAAGCCCTACCGCGGGCAATTCTTGCGATTCAAAAGGGGTAGTATGATTACGATAGATGAAATGCAGAATATGCTCGACGAACTTGCAGAGGAACTCCCTCCGATTTTTTTTGAAGAATTGAATGGGGGAATTCTTCTGTTGCCAAAAGTGCGTACAAGTGACCATGCGCAAAACAACGATCTTTACGTTCTCGGTGAATATCGCCATCAATACAGCATGGGTCGGTATATCATCATTTATTACGGAAGCTTCGAACTACTCTTTCCTCACTTACCTCCGGATGCACTCAAAGCGGAATTGCGCAAAACGCTCCGGCATGAATTCACGCACCACTTAGAGTCGTTGGCAGGTGAAAACGATTTGGAAAAGTACGATGCTTCTCTGCTCGGCAACTATCTTTCCGGCAACTAAATAAAGGTACGCAGTGTGCGTGCAATCAATTCGTCGATGTTATCTGCCGTAATGTTATTCTCATGAATCAAGGCTTCCGCCCATTTACGAAG
>JAITTH010000165.1 GCA_031287295.1 Eubacteriales Family XIII. Incertae Sedis bacterium | reverse complement strand
ATGGCTTTTCCAAAGAGTGAGTCGTTTTTTGTTGACGGTGTAACACCGGACAGGCTCACCAACCCCAATGCCAACGGGTTTCCAACTGTTATTTGGTTGAAACAAGGGGAGACTGTGTCCATCATTGGACTGCCGGAGGCTACCTATCAAATTACCGAGTACCCCCCAGGTACGACAGCCGGAAATGCTTACAAGACCAGCAGTCGGATCACTTTAGATGCCACATCTGCCCAGATGGGAATTGCGGATGGTACAACAACTCAAATCATTGACCTGCTAAACGGCTCGCAGACGGTAGTCTTTGTCAATCAGAGCAGCAGTGACATTCGCCCCACGGATCATGACAAAAGCCCTGCCACGGGCGATGCCGGTAACCAGTATTTGCTCTTTGCAATGATTGGCGCTGCCGGGCTGTTACTGCTTGCTGTCAGATACTTTTTTGTAGCAAAGTTTGGTCGTCGTGGGCGCGGTAAGCGGTAAAAAGAGAAGATGTCATCTCGTGATGATCTCCCGGGATTGCAAGAGAAACGCCGAGAATATAAAATCAGTAGAAAAAGACTATCAGCGGTGCCGCTTATTGGATGAAAATCGGAAAGGGCAAGAGGAGTGCGTGATGACAAAAAGTATGACAGGCTTTGGGCGAGGCGATAAAATAGATTCCGCTCGGGAAGTGCACGTGGAGATTCGTTCGGTGAATCACCGGTATGCAGAGTATGGTGTACGCCTTCCACGGGGATGTGCCTTTGTGGAAGATGACGTAAAACAATTGCTGCGTAAGAATGTTCGGCGCGGTAAAGTCGATGTGAATGTTTTTCTGATTGACAACGGAAATGAATTGTCAAACATCGTTGTGAATGAGACGGTAGCAGAGCAATATGTGAATGCCTATCGGCAGTTGCAAGAGATCTATAATCTTTCGGGCGACGTGTCAATCCAAATGCTTGCATTGCAGCAAGATGTTTTGAAAACAGTGGCTGTGGATTCCGACGAAGATGCCCTAAAAGAAGTCATTCTAAATACCGTAAATACTGCCTTGGTCGAATTCAACGAAATGCGTAAAATAGAAGGCGCAAAACTGGTGGAAGATTTGCTTTTACATGCCGAGAAGATAGAAGCTATTGTTTCACAAATCGAAGAGCGCATGCCACTGCTTCCCGGAATATACAGCGAAAAGTTGAGAGAGCGGATCGAAGACCTCACGGTGAAACTGTCAGGAGATCTTCTTGACGATCGCCTTTCCTTAGAGATCGCTGTTTTTGCAGATAAGTGCAATGTAACGGAAGAAATTGTCCGACTGAAAAGCCATCTGATTCAGATGCGCGATATTCTGAATGCCGAAGACGACGAGCCACGTGGCAAAAAGCTCGACTTTCTTTTACAGGAGATGAATCGTGAAACCAATACGATCGGTTCGAAAGCGAGCGACCTAAAAGTAACCGACCACATGCTTGAACTCAAGAGCGAAATTGAGATCATTCGGGAGCAGGTGCAAAATATCGAATAGTAAAAGGAAGCGGGTTCCCGGAAGCCTTTTTGCCTAAGCGAGGTTTAGTGCGATTTCCATCATGTTGGTGAAGGAGGTCGTTCGCGCTTCGACGCTTGCTTTCGCTCCGGTTGCGAAATTGTCGCTGATCGTTACAAGCGCCAGCGCATTTGCGCCATAGAATGCGGCGTTCATGTAGAGTGCTGCCGCTTCCATATCGACCGCGAGCACACCGAGTCTGACCCATTTTTTCCACCAATCGGGGTTTGCTTCATAAAATACGTCACCGGTGAGAATATTGCCTGCCTGAAGAGGTATGCCTAGCTTCTCTGCCGCGGCATCTGCCTTTTTTATCAGTGTCCACGAAGCCGTTGGTGCATAATGTCCGGGCAGCTCATAGGTGTGCGCCCATGACGAATCTGTAGATGCAGACAGTGCCATCACAACGTCTCCAATGGATGCATCTTCCCGAAAAGATGCCGCAGTTCCAATGCGTATGAGGTTTTTTACGCCGTATTCGCAGATGAGCTCATGGGTGTAAATGCCAATGGACGGCATACCCATACCGGTGCCCTGTACGCTTACGGGAACATTGTTATAGGTACCCGTAAAGCCGAGCATGTTTCTGGTGTCTGTAACCTGTTTTGCATCGGTCAAATAGGTTTCTGCGATGTATTTTGCCCGAAGGGGATCTCCCGGAAGCAATACCGTTTCAGCGATTTCTCCGGGTTTCGCGGCGATATGAAGTGACATGGATTTTCCTCCTATTGCGAAAGTGTGTTGCTGCTTACCATTATATATTCTCTGTATTCGATTGTCACATTGTCTGCGGATTCTGGTAAAATAGAATTCACATGAGGCCATCACAGATTTGTAGCAAAATAAAATAAACGATAAATGATACGTATATCGCGAAAGGCGGTTATCAATTGAAAGAGAATCCAGAAGAAAAAACAATTCGGGAACTCGTGAACCAAATGGTGGAGAGCTATCGGCAGGAGCCGGACATCATTAAAATCGAAGAGATTCACCGTATTGATCCCGTTGCGAGTCGCCTGATTATCGAAGATCTGAGGGCGCTTATTTTCGCCGGCTATTTTGATCGGAGAAAACTCAAGGCAGATTCCGTAGAATATTATGCGGGAGAGCTTTTGGAGCGTCTTCTCTACAATCTCAATAAGCAAATCCGATATGCGCTATGCTATGGGGCAGACTGTGATACCTGCGAGGGCAGTGATGCTGTGTCGGAACGTGCGCAGCAGAAGGCAGTTGCTTTTTTGGGAAGCATTCCGGCAATACGTAAAATTCTCGCGACCGATGTAGAGGCCGCCATCGACGGAGACCCCGCTGCGCTGAACAAGGACGATGTCATTTTGTCCTATCCGGGAATCTTTGCGATTACAGTGGCGCGTCTGGCGCACGAACTCTATCTGCTGGATGTTCCTCTTATTCCGCGCATGATGACGGAATTTGCGCACAGTTCCACGGGTATCGACATCAATCCCGGTGCAACGATCGGGCACCATTTCTTTATGGATCATGGAACAGGTATCGTTTTCGGTGAAACGACAGTTATCGGAAACTATGTGAAAATATATCAGGGCGTTACGCTCGGCGCACTATCGACAAAGGGCGGGAAAGATTTGTCCGGCACGAAGCGCCATCCGACCATCAAAGATCGTGTGACGATTTATTCCGGTGCCTCGATCCTTGGCGGAAATACCATTATCGGTGAGGGCGCGGTAATCGGCTCGAACGTTTTTATCACAAACAGTGTGCCCGCCAACACGCATGTGAGCATTAAAAATTTCGAACTTCATTTTGACCAGGACGAAAACATGGGTCAGATCGAAAGATAAAGGAAGTTTTAGGTGAAAAATGAAATGCAAATAAAAAAGAAAGAGGTGCCAGGCGCACCTTTTCCTATTTTTTTCGCCTCTATCTTATGAAAGCCATCGTAGAGCGCTCGATGAATCCGTTAATGCTAATGCTAGCCGGGGTGTGCCACAGATATGAACGACTTTGAAACCATTTACAAAACATATCATGCCGAAATCGGAAGATTCATCTATACGATTGCACGGTGTGATGTCGGAATTGCGGAAGACATTTCACAAAATACTTGGCAGAATGTTTTTCAATATCTGAATCGGTTGAATGAAAACAGTGCGCTTCGGGGATGGCTGTATACCATTGCGCGCAATGAGGCCAAAAGATATTTCTCACAACACGGTGTACGGATGTATACCGAAGTATTCGCTCAAAATCCGGAATCGGAGCCGGAAATTGTAGACGACAACGAAAGCAGGTTCCCTGAGGCGCTTGCAAATAGAGATCTGCTGATCAAACTGCTCAATCAACTAACAAAGGAAGAACAGCAAATAATCCTCTTACACGATTATTACGATATTGGGCTCAATGAGATTGCAGAGACGGATGGCTCAAATTATAACACAGTGAAATCCACTTATCGCAGAACAATGGCGAAACTTCGTCGCGCAGCGGAAGAATTACCGCAGATTTTATAGGCGCTCTGCGTTCAAAGGAGTATAACGATGAAACATATATCAGAAGAAGAATTCAAGAAGGCTTTGCGTGATGCCGTAGATCATGATGCGGACAAAATACATTTTTTCGATGATTTTAAAACCAGTGCGTCCGGCGTGCCTCCGGCGAATTTAGCAGCGGGAAAATCGGATGCGCAAGATCCCAAAATGGATGTTCGTCGTACCCGGATGCGACGCAGAAAGAAGATTGCGACGATTGTTTCTGTCGCATGTGCCTTGCTGCTTGTCATGACTTTTATTTTGGCAGACCCTGCCAAATTATTTTTCACAGCCAAGGAAGAGGCTTCTGAAGAATCTACGACAGAAGTTGTCGATTTAACGATTGTAGACGCCGGAGAAAACTATGAGAATTTGTGGGAAAACATTTCTTCTACAGATGACGTTTATGCTGATGCACCTGCACCTGAAGGAATCAGTTCGGATGAATCCTATACCGGCAGTAAAGATATGATGGAGGTACCACCGGCGTATGCACCGCCACCGTCTGAACCTTCTCTCGATGCGGCTGAGACTACCGATACGGCTAGAGGCGGTACGGATTCCTCGAAGACGAACAATCAAACCGAAGGCGTGGAAGAGGCCGATATCATCAAAACCGATGGTACCTATATTTACACGCTGAACAGTGAAGCCCTGCATATTGTTAAGGCGAATGAAGGGAATCCCGAGAAGATTGCCAGCATTCCGCAGATTGCGACAACGAACGAGGAAGGGGAATTAACGCTTAATCAAGAGAAGTATTTCGAAATGTTTATCACGCAGGATCGTCTCATTCTCATCAGTGAGGGGATGCGTGAGCCGATTGTAGAAGATACGGTTGGGGATTTGATCATTGACCCTGTGATGAGCAGTGGACGCCAGGATCAGACGAGGGTCGATATTTATGATATTTCGGATCGCGCAAATCCCAAGTATTTGAATCGTTTGGCTCAAGACGGAACCTATGTTAGTTCAAGAATGATCGGCGATGACCTTTATCTCATTTCAAATACGCGATATTATGGATACGCACACAGCGCAGAAGATTTTGGTGGATTTGTACCGGTGTATGAGGAAGATGGCAAATATAGTTTTGCAGATTCACGGGACATCTTGATGATATCAGGGAAGGACAAAGCGGAATCATCTAGCTCTTACTACTCTTATTACTACAGTGGCTTCACCATGATCAGCGGAATCAATGTCCGGAACCAAGGTTCGTTTGTATCAAAGAAAGCGATTTACGGATTGAGCGGAACGGTCTATTCAAGTCTGGATCATATTTACTTAGCCTCGGATCCCATCTATTCTTCCAATTATGATTATAATACCTCGGTCGCAGATACAGCCAGACCGCCAGGAAGCGGCAGGAGGATTTCGAATGTCAGCACTTCCTACACGACACTCTTGAAGATGTCTGCCTCAAAAGGCAAAGTGGATTTTGTTGGTGCCGTTCAACTGGAGGGCTACATAAATAATCAATTTTCGATGGACGAGTATAAAGGAGTTTTCCGAATTGTCATGACGTCAGATCGTTATATCTACCGCAATCGGTCAGGAATTCTTCGCTGGTTTGGCTCGGGCAGTTCTTCGCGTCACGAACAAAGCAGTGCGCTTTATACCTTCGATAAGAAACTGAAAAAACTTGGCGTGATTGAAAACATCGCACCGGACGAGGAAGTCTACTCCGCTCGCTTTATGGGGGATGTCGCTTATGTCGTAACTTTCCGCCGGACAGATCCACTCTTCAGCATCGACCTCTCTAACCCCAAGGCACCTAAGATTCTTGGTCAACTGAAGATTCCGGGATTTTCGGACTACCTGCATCCCTATGGCACCGATTTGCTTTTCGGAATCGGACGTGATGCCGACGAAAAAACCGGCATCGCAGGCAATGTAAAGCTCTCCATGTTTGATATTTCGGACAAGTCGAATGTTACGGAAGAAGATGTGAGCATTCTGAACAACATTTCCTATACACAGGTGTCAGACAATCATAAGGCAATCCTAATCGATTCAGAGCGAGATCTGATTGCGTTCCCTGCCGGTGCGAACTATTACATTTGCAGTTATGCAGAGGGGAAGGGCTTCAAACTGGAGAAAACAATAGGCCTGAATCAAGCGGCGGATTCGTACTATCGTTATCAGGTTGAGATTCGGGGACTGTTCATCGGAGATTACTTCTACGTTGTCTCGCCGAATACCATTGTCGCATTTGATATGACGGAGGATTACGAACAGGCGGGTTCTCTGACCATCGGGGCGTCTGCGGAAAACGCGAAGCGATTCACGTATTGGATGGAAGGCGTCATTGAGTAGGTCGTGTGACGACAGAAACGGTCGATCCCGATAGGGGTATTTGAAAAGGAGCCTTGTAATACAGGGCTTCTTTTACTATAATAAAGCAATGAAGAGCGGAAGTTTGTTTGTAATATCCGGTCCTTCCGGCACAGGGAAGGGAACAATCTGCAAGCATTTGATTCGCAGGATTGATGCTGAACTGTCCGTATCGATGACAACACGCATACCCAGAGCCGAAGAAGTCGAAGGGGTAAGTTATTTTTTTGTCACGGATGCAGATTTTGACAAGGAGATCTCTGAAGGAGGTCTGTTAGAATATGCAAACGTATACGGAAACCGCTACGGAACGCCAAAGGCTCCCGTCTGTGCGCATTTAAAAAACGGGAAAGATGTCATTCTGGAAATTGACATTCAAGGTGCGTTGCAGGTGAAGCAAAACTTCCCTGAAGGCATCTTCATCTTCATTTTGCCGCCTTCCATAGAGGAATTACGGCAACGTATCAGAGGCAGAGGAAGCGAAACGGACGCGTCTATTGCGCTTCGTCTCTCAGAAGCACGTAAGGAAATCGAGTTCATCCGCGAATACGATTACTATGTCATTAACGATGTGCTTGAAGATGCGGTTGCGAATGTTGAGGCGATAACGAGAGCCGTAAAAGCGCGCGTTGATGCCGAAAGTTTGACCATCCTAGAGCAGTATCGGTAAGCGTCGATAGAGAAAGGACCGAAATTATGTTATTGTATCCCTCGATCAACGAAATGAGAAAAAAGGCGGACAGTCGCTACACAATTGTGATTCTCGCGGCAAAACGCGCGCGTGAGATTATTGATGGAAAGCCTCGGCTTACAGACGATGACAGCGATATTCCTGTCTCTGTTGCCGCGCGCGAAATCTATCAAGGGCTGATCGGCTATAAAAGGGCAATGGAGATATTGTAGAGATAGGAGTTTCAAAATGAAAAAGAAATTGAGCTTGGTCGTAATGGTTGTTTTGGTTGTTCTCTCTGTATTTGCGATTGCAGGTTGCGGTACAAAGGACAAAGAAGAGGAAACGGTTGAATCGAAAGACACATCCCTGACCGACATTCAAGAAAAGGGTACGCTTATTCTCGGATGCGATGACGAATTCCCGCCGATGGGCTTTGTGGACGAAAGCGGAGAGCTTGTAGGTTTCGACATCGATCTCGCACGTGCGGTTGCGGAACAGATGGGCGTGACCTTGGAAGTAAAGCCGATTGATTGGGATAACAAAGAGATGGAACTTATCAATGGGAACATTGATGTCATTTGGAACGGCTACTCCATCACTGCCGATCGCAATACAAAAGTCGAATTCACAAAACCGTATTTGAACAACTCGCAGCTGATTGTTGTTCGTGCGGATTCCGACATCAAGACCCTGAAAGATTTAGAAGGAAAAATCGTGGGCGCGCAAGTGGAAAGTGCTGCGGAAGATTTGCTTGAAGCAGATGAGGCACTGCTCTCCTCATTGAAAGAAATGCGCAGCTATGACGATTATCAAAAGGCATTGCTCGACCTTAAGAGCAGTGATCGCATCGATGCTGTTGCCGTCGATAAGATTCTGATTGAATACATCATGAGTAAAGAAGAAGGTACCTATAAAGTATTAGACGAGTCTCTCGGTGATGAATATTTCGGCATTGGCTGCCGTAAAGATTCCGTGGCCTTGCGTACCGCAATTGACAAAGCGCTTGATGAACTTCAGGAGGATGGAAAGATCGACACGATTTGCGAAAAATGGTTCGATAGCAACATCGTGATTCGTAACGTCAACAAGCTTACACAGGCAGATCTCGACGCGTAAGCATCGTGGTCTCTTACGCAATGGATTTTCAATATCTATTTGATATTACAAAATATATTGCCTTCGGGGCGGGTGTCACGGTATTGGTTTTTATCGTGACGCTCGTTTTTTCCGTACCATTCGGCATTTTTTGTGCGCTTGGAAAACTGAGTCGCTTTCGTATTTTGCATGGTCTTCTCGGTATATATACGTGGGTCTTTCGTGGAACGCCTCTATTGTTACAACTGTTCTTTACGTATTACGGACTACCGATGATCACAAACGGCGCCGTTAAATTTAGTCCACTCATGGCGGCATTCGTGACCTTTATCATCAATTATGCGGCATATTTTACGGAAATCTTTCGTGCGGGCATTCAGTCTATTGGGAAAGGGCAATACGAAGCGGCAAAGGCACTGGGCATGCGTCCAAGGCTTACGATGCAGCGAATCATTCTCCCGCAGGCTGTCAAACTCATTCTTCCGCCTATGGGCAATGAGGCGATTAACCTGATTAAAGATACGGCACTCTGTTCTGTCATCACGGTTACGGAAATGCTGCGTAACGCAAACCGCGTGATGTCGAGGGACTTTAATGTGGGTGCACTTGTCATCGCCGCATGTTTGTATTTGCTGCTTACGTTTGTTGTTATTCAGGTCTTCCGTAAGCTTGAAAAACATTTCGCATACTACCAGATAAAATGATGGACAAGGAGTTTATGGAAATTCTTCGCACCCATAATTTGCATAAATCTTTCGGGAAGCTGCACGTCTTAAAGGGCGTGAACCTTTCGGTTGAAAAGGGACAAATTCTGTCTGTGATCGGTCCGTCGGGCTCCGGCAAGAGCACCTTGCTTCGTCTGCTGAATCATTTGGAAACCGCAGACAGAGGGAGCATTTTTATCGGTGGTGAAGCCATTGCTCGTGAAGATGAAAACGGAAACTCCGTATATTTGCCTGCAAAAGAGGTGTTGAAAATCTGTAGCCGTCTTGGGATGGTCTTTCAGAATTTCAATCTCTTCCCACACAAATCGGTCATTGAGAATTTGATGGAAGCACCGATTATGGTCAAGGGACTTCCCAAAGAAGAAGTCGAGCAAAAGTGTATGCAGCTCTTGAAAAAGGTCGGGCTCACCGAGAAATTCGATGTCTATCCGGGTCAACTTTCAGGAGGTCAGCAACAGCGTGTTGCCATAGCGAGAGCCTTGGCCATGGATCCGGAAATCATGCTGTTTGACGAGCCAACTTCGGCACTCGATCCGGAACTGATTGGGGAAGTGCTTGAAACCATCAAGACCTTGGCGGCAGAAAACACGACGATGATCATCGTCACGCACGAAATGACCTTTGCGCGTGAAATATCAGATCGTGTGCTCTTCATGGATGATGGTCAAATTCTTGTCGATGGCGAGCCGGATGAGATCTTCAAAGACCCGGACCACCAACGCATTCGCACCTTCTTGCAAAAGATTCTTGAAAAACGATGAGTGCGGCATTTCAAATTCGAAATCGTTTCGAATTTGCCCTTCTCCCGATTCGTGAAACGCTGTTTGTTCAGAAAAACAATCGAAGAGTTCTTTTCTTTTCGGAGACGAAAGACTATTGGAGCTATGCCAAATTTAATGAGGTGATGATGCAAGCCGATGCGAGCTTTTTCATCTGCCACAGCAGACTTGCCGTGAATCTAAATCGAATCTATAGCATTCGTGGAGGGATGGTCACTTTTTCGGGAGGTATGCAAGTAAAGATGTGCCGTTCTGCATTGCGACGCACCAAAAAAGCGTGGAGCAATTTTATAGCTGAATAATTTGAATGTATACAACCTCATCGACATACAGGGGGTGCACAAAAGTTTTCAATTTGGCACCGTCTTCTCCTAGACTCATGTGACAAGGCTTTCACTTGTCAGTTCCATCATTGATAAAATCACCCATTCGAAGCGAAAGTGAAATGAGAAATGCCACCGCAAATACGATGGCATTTCTCTGTGCAAGTAAAACCTTTTCTACTGAATCTCAATACACGCCCTTTATAATCCCCATACAATTTTCACAGACCATTTTCCCTCGATAACGGAATTTGCTGCAATTGCTTCCACAAAGAATGCAATTCGACGCTTCATATGCGGCAAGCGTTTCTGCTTTTTCGTCCGAATAACTGTCCGGAACATATTTATACATGAGCCCCTCCTTTCTCATCTCTAGGCACAATCTCATACGGTCATGTTGCCTTCAAGCAGTCTCCTATAGCCTAGACAAACCTTCGAAAACTTTCAATCGCTTTTTGTTGAAATGTTAGTTTAGGGTCGTTAATTGTAAAAATATGACTATTTGTGGCACAATAGATTCGAAAAATTTTATATTATTTGAGACTATTTCTGACCTCTGCGACAAAATAGTACACTGCAAAATTTGTTTCATTGCAGTTCATGCGTTTCAAGTGCTATAATTTCGAGGTGTTACAAGGCAGGCAAGTTTGGGTCAAAATTATTGCACTTGAAACCGTTTTATTATTTTGTCATATGAGGCTATTTTGATTCTGTATCTAAAAATCAATAAATTCGATCGGCTTCGAATGACTCCATCCGAAGTCAATTCTCTCATGGAATTTTGCTGGCATTCTTATGCGAACATTTCATCCGAGAAGACTTTTGGGACAACAAATACATCTGAATTACCACAAGATAACCCCATGCCTACGATTCGAAAAACGGCAAAAGGAAAACCTTTTTTTTCTTCTGTAGATGCAGCGCACATTCACTTTTCGATTTCTCATTCCGGACGCGTTTGGGCCGTTCTTTTTGGAGATGCGGAAGTCGGGCTTGATCTTGAAGATTGCTCTTTTCGTTTTCAAGAGAAGTCCTACGACTCGATTCGATTTGAAAAAATAGCACAACGTTTTTTTTCGAAGGAAGAACTTGCCCATCTATCCCAGGCACAGGATGCCCTTTCGCATGAAGAAATCTTCTTCTCCATATGGACAAAAAAAGAAGCCTACCTGAAATATACGGGCGAAGGTCTTACAAGAAGTCTTTCGGCATTTTCCGTTTACAACATCGACGCAACGTTCCAAACGATTGCCCTGGAAGACCGCATTTATTGCACGGTCTGTGCCTCAGAGATCCGGCACAAAGACATTCAAATTATTCAGATATGAAATTGCTCTTCGCTCTTTTGGTGCGCCGTGGACAAGGAAATGGCAAAGGCGTGGTGTCCACCGTGACTTGTTCAGTGTAGAATATGATAGGATCGCATGATAAGCTCGTTTCTTCAATTCACTCGGACGTTAGGGTCGATTCACGAAAGGTCTTTTTATAACATGGCGAAGAGGATGGATGAAAAGAGAAATTGGCTGCGCATTGGTCTGGTAGGATTTTTCGCATTCGGTATTGTTGCTGCAGCGCTTATTGTATGTGGAAATCTCTTTGTGTGGGAGCGTTCCCTTCTGTTATTTCGTGTCATGGTGACACTATCTGTGCCAATGATATTTTTTGCTCTTTTTGGATTTTTACCGTCGATTGTTTATGGACGTAAGGGAATCGACTTTGGTATTAAGTTTTCACTTGGAGCAACTCTATATTATTTTGGAGTAGTAGGCATTCCGTTCCCATACAATATGTTGGTTGTCGTGGCAATTTTCCCTACAATTTTGTTTTGGCGTAAATATGAATCAAACAAACAGAAAAAGCATAAAGAAGTAGATTAGTCACTGTTCCCATCGCCTTAATAAGGCTTGAGTACTTCGGCAATACTTCGGCACATTATTGCCGAAGTATACTGAGAGGAACGGGTTCATATTATAGAGATGAAACAAATCTGGAAGTAGATGCGATTGTAGAATTGTTTGATGGCAGGTGGAGTTGTATTCGTTGCATCTCATGTGTTTGGAAAACGGAGTGCAATTTCCCCACTTGCCTTCCAATGCCGGTCTGTTAAGTTTTTCGAATATTGAAAATATACTTTCAAAACGTGAAAGTATTATCTTGACTTCTGTAGCAAAATTGGATTAAAGCGGCTGCATCCATTGATAATGCTTTGGTACAGCCGTTTTCGTTTTGTACAAAGTTACACCTAAATAGACTATTTTTTCATGTCTCCAATCATTTTTTTGATAGTCCATCCACCTTCATTCCTCTTCTGAAAGTCACTTTTTAGCGACCCTTCCCCTATATGCCTTCATTTCTTGATAAATTAACATTCAAGATTATACGTAGAAATAAATAGTTGGGTATTGGTATTTCAAATTTGCCGCAAAAATCTGCGGACGTGGTCTTTAACTTAAAACTGAATTGGGGACAAAACTCATCCGGTACGTTTATGGATGAGACCACAAGGTGTTTTGGTAGACTGAGGAGAAACGACCATCATGGGTATATTTGGTAAATATGTAAATATTTCGGCGTGGGAGGGCAGTCCTTCAATAGCCTCATCTCTGCGGGCTCCAACTCCAATTATTTCGCCAATTCAGGTAATTTATACAATCAATCCCGTCTTTGCACGGGTTTTTTGCGTTTTTTGAATTTTGCACGACGACCGGAGACTTTATCTCCGCCGGTCTGATTTTTATGTGCGGGTCTAACCGCACCGTAATTGTTGATATTCGTTAAACGATGTATGAGGAGTATAAGATGAAGGTTCTGAACACAAGAAGGAAAGTTATGGCAGCGATGGCATTGGTGTTCGCCGTGATGATTGCATTTGGTGGCGTTACATTGATGCTGCTTACCGCAGAGTCCTATACCGCGACAAATACAGTGACGGTCGGGGATTGTGGGATTGAACTGTGGGAGACGAATATTGCTACGGATGCCGGTGGTGAGCCTCTGATTGCGAATAAGCCTTTCGATTTGGGAAAATTCATTCCCGGAGATCTTATCGACAAGAAACCTTGGGTCAAAAACACCGGTGATACCGATGTCTATGTTTTTGTGGAATTGACGTTTTGGACAACCGGTGGAACTCCTGCCACGCTCGATGGTTCCGGTGCCCCCATACCCGGCACAGGAAATAATACCGCTGCCGTATTTGATGAGTTTCTTGTCGGCATTGTTCCCTTCAGCGCATGGTCAGGTCCGGTAGGGGTAGGGGACGAAACGATTCCTGGTGCTGCTTCTGGGTTGGTACCGAATGTGATTACTGTTACTGATCCTGATGATGGAAGCTCATATACCGCATATCAAGTAGGATATTTCTATACTAACGCGTCCGCCGGTTTGATGGCAGTACCTAAGGATGACGGCACATCTTTGGGTGTCAACATAAGCCAGCCTG
>JAITTH010000083.1 GCA_031287295.1 Eubacteriales Family XIII. Incertae Sedis bacterium | reverse complement strand
GAGCTACGTGCCGATCGCGAAAATAAAAGGTACTTGCCGGGGGTAACCTTTGACAGCACCATTGAAATCGTCGATGAGAATACGCAGGCACTTGCCGATGCGGACATCGCACTTTTTGCGGTACCGGCACAGCATTTTCGTGCGGCACTGAACGGGGTAAAAGCCGGTTTGCGCGAAGATATGCTGATCGTAAATGTCGCAAAAGGCATTGAGCAGGGTACGCTGAAGACGATTTCGGGGATCGCAGCGGAAATCTGTCCCGGGATTCCGTATGCGGTTATTTCCGGACCCTCACACGCAGAAGAAGTCGGACGGAAAATCCCGACCACGGTTGCCGTTGCATCGAAACAGCCGGAAAAGGCAGCTTTCGTGCAAGATGTCTTTATGAACGAGTATTTTCGCGTCTACACGAACCAAGATGTTATCGGGCTCGAACTGGGTGGTTCCCTCAAAAACATCATTGCCTTGGGCGCCGGAATTACAGATGGCATGGGGTTTGGCGATAACACAAAGGCTGCGCTTATGACACGCGGTATCGCAGAAATGGTGAGGCTCGGTGTGAAAATGGGCGCATCAGCGGAAACCTTCTCAGGACTTTCGGGGATTGGCGACCTCATTGTAACTTGTACCAGCATGCACAGCAGAAACAGAAGATGTGGCATCATGATCGGGGAAGGCATTGCGCCAAGCGAGGCATCCGAACGTGTGGGCATGGTTGTAGAAGGTATGTTTACCGCAGTGGCGGCATATGATCTTTCCAAGAAGCTCAAGGTTGAAATGCCGATTACCGAGAGCATCTATCAGGTCATTAACGGCGAAATTGACCCACGAGAAGCACTCAATAATCTCATGACGCGCCAAAAGCGTCACGAGCGTGAGCATCTCTAAAATTTGACGACTAATAGATTCTTTTGATTGCAAAATCTGCATCGGTGAGCGCATCGAGAACCTGCTCGATGTGCTCTCTGCCGTTTGTCTCCACCGTTACTTCGAGAACCACTTTGTTTGAATACCTGTCAAGTGCTTTAAATTGATTGTGCTCAAGCTCGATGACGTTTGCGTTGTTTTCGGCAAGCAAGCTTGCAACCTTGACAAGCTGACCGGGGCGATCCGGCAGCTCCACAGAAAAGCACATAATGCGACCACGGCTAATCATACCTTCGTTGATGATGGAGCTGAGCGTTACGGTGTCGATGTTTCCTCCACTCAGTATGCACACGATGTTTTTTCCGGGTTTTGCACGTTTCCGAACGGCGGCAAGCGGAACGACGCCTGCGGTCTCGACGACAAATTTATGTTTCTCCATGGTGAGAAGCACATTTTCCATAATATCTTTTTCCGAAACGGATACCATATCGTCAAGATAACGCTGTGCGATTGCGAAAGAGAGATCGCCAACGCGACGCACTGCGACACCTTCGGCATTTGTTTTTACGCTGGCGAGATTGGTAACCGCACCTTCCTTTAGAGATACCCGCATCGACATGGCACCCTTCGGTTCGACGCCGATGATTTTCACTTTCGGATTTACGGATTTTGCAATCAATGCGATGCCGGCGATCAGTCCGCCGCCACCGACCGGCACAAGAATCTCATCCACATTCGGAAGTTCTTCAAGCACTTCGAGACCGATGGTGCCCTGACCGCAGATGACATCGTAATCGTCAAACGGATGAATGAAAGAAGAGCCGTATTCTTTGGAAAGTTCTTTCGCCTTGGCAAAGCTCTCGTCGTAGATATCGCCGTGTAGAATGACCTTTGCGCCGTATGCCTTTGTTGCGTCTACTTTGATGAGGGGTGTGGTTTGTGGCATGACAATGGTTGCGCGAACACCGCGTTCCTTGGCAGAAAACGCCACGCCCTGAGCGTGGTTCCCGGCGGAAGAAGCGATGACCCCGTTTGAAAGATTTTCTTTGGATAGGTTTGCGATTTTGTTGTAGGCACCACGAATTTTGAAAGAGCCGGTTACCTGAAGATGTTCCGGTTTTAAGAAGACGTTTGCGCCGTACTCTTCACGGAAAAAATCACTCGGGATGAGGGGCGTTTTTCGCAGAACACGCTGCAATGTTATTGCGGCTTTTCGAATCTGAGATTCGGCATCCATTTTCAAATATTTGTTGATTTCGCTCTTATTCATGATTAGCCTCATGTGACAAAGTAATAAAACGGTTTCAAGTGGTAAATTTCGGGTGCTCCTGTGTTAGGTTCGTTTGACATAGCACCACTATGCCCAAACTCACCTGCCTTGTAGCACTCCGAAATTATATCACTTGAAACTCATGAACCGCAATGGAACAAAATTTGCGATGAGCAAGGCCGCAGGACGAAAGCGTACCCGTAGGTACGGTGAGGACGAGAACATAGCTCATCGTGAAATTTGTCCATCTGCGGCGTTTATTACTTTGTCACATGAGGCTAGCTAGTCTCCTTTTCATGATTTGCTAGCCTCCTTGTTGGTCTTTCGCTGGAGAGAAGTGAGTACGCCCACGGCGCAAATTGCCGCGAAGACAATGAACGATGTTTTCATCGCCGAAACGAGCAGCTCCGGTGGGCTGTTCTGCAAGGTTTTGTCTCCGAGATGTGAATTCATAATAAAGGTGATAATTGCCATGGACAGCACCTGACCAACGGTTCTCATGGTCGCGAGCAAAGAGGATGCAATGCTGGAGTCTTTCGGCGGTACACTCGACATAATGACGTTCGTGTTGGGAGAGCTGAAAAGACCGAACCCGATGCCAACGAGAACAAGATTGATGATGATGTGAAACATCGGTGCATCCGTTCCGAGAAAAATGTACGAGAACAGCGAAACGGCACAGAAAGCCATGCCGATGGAAGCGAGCAGAAAGGGCGACTTTTTGTCGGAGAGCCTGCCTGCAAAAGGCGAGATAACAGCCATCACGGCAGGTTGACAGATTAAGATGAGCCCTGCCTGTTGCGCATCGTAAGCCTGAACCGTCTGCAAATAAATTGAAACGAGATATCCTGTTGCGAATGTGGCACCGTAATTCAAAAGTGCAGCAAGATTCGACAGAAGAAAATTTGGGTTGTTCTTGAACAAACGAACGGCAAGGGCAGGATGTTCGACTCTTCCCTCATGCCGGACAAAGAGAATTAACAGCCCGATCCCCGCGATTGTGAGCACCCAGCCCAAAATGCCGGAAGAGAGGATTGTGAGCCCGTACATGGTAGACAGCATCGAGACGAAATACATCAACATGCCCGGGACATCATAGTCCTTCTTTTCTTTGGAGCTTTTGTTTCCGGCACGTGAGGTTTTCGGCACGTTGAAAAGTGCAACCAAGAACGCAATGAGTCCACAGATAAAATTGACCAGAAAGACGGAACGCCAACCGGAATTGTGTGTGAGCAGTCCGCCGACAACCGGACCCATAGAAAGCCCGACATAAGTAGCGGCGACGGAAAAACCAATCACTTTTCCACGCATTTGTGGGGGATATGCGTTGACGAGAATTGCGATATTGGTTGAGAAAATCATCGCCCCTCCGACACCCTGAAGAATGCGCAATACGAGCACATGCCAAAATGCCTGTGCAAAGAAGGTGACCCCCGAAGCGAGGGCAAAAATCAAAATGCCGAATAGATATACCTGTCGTCTGGCACCCATATCGGCAATGCGTCCAAAGGGCACGGCGAGGCTCGCAGAGCATAGAATATAGCTGGTAACAAGCCAACCGATCAGCGCGGCGCTAATACCGAATTCTTTGGAGATTTCCGGAATGGAAAGATTCAGCGCACTCCCGGAAAACGTCGTAACAAACGACGTGGCAAGTACCGTAATGAGAATCGCAAAGTTCTTGCTTTTCCCGGTTGTGGGTTCACTATGATCTTCCATGAATCTCTCCTGTAAAGCTAAATGTATTGACGGATACAATCTCGACTGTTTGAATCGTTCCGGAAAGTGTGTGGTCCGATGTGTGGATGTTCACCAGCTTTCCTGTGTCAGTTCGACCAAAAAGCATGTCGTCTTTTGTTTTGCTTCTCCCCTCGATAAGAACGGGAAGGGTTTTCCCCATATAACCTTCGTTGATTTCAAGGGTAATGGCATTGAGCCTCTCCACCATACGATTGAAGCGTGCGTGTTTTATGTCTTCCGGAATCTGATCGGCATAATCCGCTGCAGGTGTGCCGAGACGAGGAGAATAGAGGAAGGTGAATGCCGAATCGAACCGAACTCGTTCGATAAGACGCATCGTTTCCTCGAAATCTTCTTCTGTCTCACCGGGGAAGCCTACGATTAAATCGGTTGTGATTGCAATTCCGGGTCGAACCTTACGCAGCCTGTCTACCAAATCGAAATAGGTTTCACGCGTGTAATTACGGTTCATTCGCGCAAGCGTGCGATTGCTTCCCGCCTGTACGGGAAGGTGAATACACGGACATAACGTTTGGTATTCTGCAAACGCTTGGACGAGTTCATTGGACAGATCCTTGGGATGTGATGTCATAAAACGCAGGCGACGGAGATCCTGTACTGCGCTCAACTGCCCCAGAAGTGAAGGGAAATCTATTTCCCTTCCGTTTTCGCAAACGCCAAGGTAAGAGTTGACATTTTGACCGAGTAAAGTAATTTCCTTTACGCCGTCTGCGCACAAAGCGGCGACCTCTCTTAGGATGTCTTCGGGTTTCCTGCTTCGTTCTCTTCCACGAGTGTAGGGGACAATGCAGTAGGTGCAAAAGTTATTGCAGCCATACATGATGTTGACAAACGCCTTCCACGGATAGGCTCTTTTGGAGGGCAGTCCCTCGACAATCTCGCCATGTTCCGATTGCACTTCCATGACTTTCCGGTGCTCCGTGCGTACATTTTCCAGTAGGCGTGGGAACTCGTGAATGTTGTGGGTGCCGAAAACGATGTCGATCCAACCGTAACTGCCACGGAGTTTGTCGATAATATGCTGTTGCTGCATCATACATCCACAGACAGCGACAACAGTCGCGGGTTTCTTTTCTTTGAGGTGCTTCACGCGTCCGAGCATTCCGAAAAAACGATTGTCTGCGTTTTCGCGTACGCTGCAGGTGTTGATGACGATTACATCTGCTTGAGATGTATCGAACGATTCGGATTCGGCAGAGCGATAATCGAGAGATTCGAGCATCCCCGCAATCGTCTCCGAATCCCGTTCATTCATCTGACATCCCAAGGTTTCAATGTGGTAGATTTTTTCATTTTCCATGGGATTATTATACACCAATCATCCCAAAAAAAATGGTTTGAGATCGCGTATATTGATGCAGAACCCGCTGATACCACCAGTATCAACGGGTTCTACTGCCACGTCGGACAGAAAAAATCCTCGCGCTATTCCTGCGGTGAGGTATCCTGAGGCTGCGGATTCAGTTGTTGTGTATACTGTGGCTGCTGTGGCTGCTGCCCGTATCCCGGTTGCTGCGAATATCCTGTTTGCGGATTCGGTTGCGGTGTGTACTGTGGCGGCTGTGGCTGCTGCCCGTATCCCGGTTGCTGCGAATATCCGGTTTGCGGATTCGGTTGCGGTGTGTACTGCGGCTGCTGTGGCTGCTGCCCGTATCCCGGTTGCTGTTGATAGCCGAACTGTTGATTCGGTTGTTGCGCATACTGCGGCTGCTGTCCGTATCCCAGTTGCTGTTGATAACCGGGCTGCGGAGATTTCTTAAGTTGAAGGGCGCCGGCGATATAAAATGCTGCTGCCAACAGAAGGGCCAGCGTGAAGAGGATGCTTAAGAAACTCCCGCTTCCTATGGAACCGAAAAATTCTAAGACATCCAGCACG
>JAITTH010000018.1 GCA_031287295.1 Eubacteriales Family XIII. Incertae Sedis bacterium | reverse complement strand
TCATAAGCATACAGACCATTCGCGGTGCGGGTTATACCCTGCGGAATAAAATATAATGTTTCAGAAACTACGACACAAAATGATTTTCGTCAATATGGCACTGCTCAGTCTTGTGCTACTTGTTTCTTTTGGTGTCATTTACGCCATTATCTATGCAAATGTTCAAAGCGATAACCGGGAGAAATTAAATTCCGTACCCGCCATCATTGTGGGCGCAGCCGGAAGCGACATACCGAATGCCGATGATCCCGAGACCGTGGCACCTCCTCTTCCGGTAAGATATTCCGCATCTTTCGTCCTCATGGCGGATGCAGATGGGAAACTTGTCGATGTCTTCAGTTACTTAGATCTTCCGGAAACAACCTACCAAGAAGCGCTCGAAAAAAGCTGGACCGGAGAAGAAACCACCGGCAAGGTAACCTTGGCAGACAGAAAGTGGCAATATGCCGCCTCGCAAGTTGCGCTGATGCGGGTCAACAATGGACGGCTGATGCACCAAGAACAATGGCAGATTCTTTTTTTGGACATCACCGATTCGGAATCACAACTGACGAGAATTCTCCTTACACTTTTGCTTGTAGGAATCGGAATGCTGGCAGCACTGTTCCTCGTCAGTCTGCTTTTTGCCAAAAGAGCCATTCGCCCTATTGAAGAAAGTTGGCAGAAGCAACGACAGTTTGTGGCAGACGCGTCCCACGAGCTGAAAACACCGATTGCCATTATAGGCGCAAACATGGACGCCATCGAAACCGATGGGGAAGACACCATAAACAACCAAAAAGAATGGATTTCGTATATCAGATCCGAGCTCGGACGCATGGGGAAATTGGTCAACGACATGCTGTATCTCGCCAAATCGGATGAAGAAAAACCGGAAGATGCGCAGATATACGATTTCAGCACGATATGCGAGACCGCCGTAGCCGTTATGGAAGCCCCCATTTACGATAAGAAAATCCATCTCACTACGGACATCGAAAAGGATATTCCGGTAAGAGGTGACATGGAGAAAATAAAGCAGGCGGTGCTGATTCTTTTGGAAAACGCTGCAAAATACACCAATGAAGGCGGTAGCGTTTCGGTCAGCTTGAAAAAGTCAAAATCCCTCGCACTTTTTTGCGTGGAAAATACGGGAGAGGGCATTCCGCAGACAGACATTCCTAAAATCTTCGACCGATTTTACAGACCGGATTCGTCTCGTTCAACAGAAAGCGGTGGCTACGGACTGGGTCTCGCCATTGCCAAAACCATTGTAGAACGCATGGACGGAGAAATTTCCGCTCAGAGCATCCAGGGACTCACAACCTTCACCATAGCCTTGAAACACATTTAAATTGTCACATTAAACACTCGTTAAACCTTTGCCCTCCATACTCATCAGGTATAGGGGTGAATTTAACTTACCCATGACCAAGGCAACGGCTATTTTCAAAAGGAGCGAACCTCATGTATATTCTCTTGAACGCATTCCAAAATCTTCTTCGCAACCGCGGGCGAAACCTCATGATGGGTGGAATCATATTTGTCATCATCATTTCTGTCGTAACGGCACTTATGATTAACAACACGGCGAACGGCGTCATCAACGATTATAAGAATCGATTCGGATCCGAAGTTTCCTTTGTCCCGAATCAGGAAAAACTGATGGAAGAAGCACAGGCAAACAGCACCGACGGGCGTTTTCGCATACAGCTTCCGCAAATTGAACCGGAAAAGCTCCTTGCCTTTGGGCAATCGGAATATCTAAGCGAAGCTGTCTACACCGCAGAAACGAAAGGCAACAGTGATGCGCTCAATGCCATCGACGCCGATAAAGGGGGCGGTGGCGGACCGATGATTGGCAGGGTGGGACCAAACGGCACACAAGAAGCCGAATCGTTGGGTGTTCAATATTACCACAAGATATCGAATCAGTATTCAGATTTTGAAGATGGTCTGCGAACGCTGACGGATGGGAGCCAATACCCCGAAAATGAAAATGAATGTATTCTCAGTGATGATCTCTTAGAAAACAGCGATCTCGCGATTGGCGACACCATCACGGTTACTTCCGCACTGACGGAAAACGGCGCAGAGCCGGGCAGTGAAACCTATACCGACATCAGTTGGGAAATGACCATTGTGGGAACCTACACCGACATGACCGAAGAATACGGTGGGAATATGATGGAAAATGCCTATACAAATCGCAAGAATGAGATTCTCACCACTTTTGAAACCATCAGCAATAAGATGCAGGACTCGTTAAGCGGAATCACCGTAGATGCAAAATTCTCTCTCGTAAGTCCGGATATGTTGGAAGCGTACACGGCGGAGGTTCGAGAAAAAGGGCTATCCGACACCTATGATGTTACCACCGATGAGAACTCCTATAACCGCATTATCGCACCGGTAGAAGGGCTTAAAAGCATTACCTTTACCTTTGTCATTGTTGTGCTCATCTTCGGCTCCATCATTCTGGCACTGCTCGCCTCGATTGCCATTCGCGAGCGCAAATATGAAATCGGCGTCCTGCGTGCAATGGGCATGAAAAAGCTGAAAGTTGTGCTTGGACTTTGGTCGGAAACCTTGGCAATTACCGTCGTTTGCCTCATTCTCGGACTGGGAATCGGACCAATCATTGCGCAGCCCATTACCAACGTGATGTTGGAAAAACAAATTGCGGCGTCCGAAGAAGCACAGTCGGGCACAGAGTTCTCCGGTGGCGGCACCTTTCGCAGTGGCGGAGCCTCTGCAATGAGCGGCGGTCCCACAAGCATGCGCTTTGGCGGACCCGGTCAAGAAGATGTACAGCCCTTGTCCGAACTCGATGTTTCATTGGATATCGTAACCATCTTGGAAATCATCGCCATCGCCCTTCTGCTATCGTCTCTTGCCGGGATTATCGCAACCCGCAAGATTACCAAATATGAACCCATCAAGATTCTCATGGAAAGGAATTAGGTAAATACGATGACAAGCATTTTGACTTTAAATAACGTAACCTATCAATATGAAGGTACAAAATCGGCCGTCCTCAAAGGCATCAATGTGAGCTTTGAGCCTGCGAAAGTCTATACCATTATCGGAAAATCCGGTGCGGGAAAGTCCACGCTGCTCTCCCTTATCTCCGGTCTTGGCGTCGCCACCGGCGGAGAAATCCTCTGTGGCGAAACCGATCTGAAACAGCTCGACCGGGACAACTATCGGGCACAGAGCATAGGCGTCGTTTTTCAAGGATACAACCTGTTGACGAATGCCACTGCCGTGCAGAACATCGTACTGTCGATGAACATCAGCAAATCGACGGAGAAGGACAAGAAAGGCTACGCCTATGCCCTTTTAAACCGTCTGGGAATTGATCGAGAGACTGCCGACCGAAAAATCTTAAAGCTCTCCGGTGGCGAGCAGCAGCGCGTGGGCATTGCACGTGCCCTGTCGCATAACCCCGAAATATTGATTGCCGATGAACCCACCGGGAATTTAGACAAAGAAACCGAAGCGGACATTCTGCACATATTCGAGAATTTGGCGCACGAGGAAGGCAAATGCGTGATTATCGTAACGCACTCCAAGAACGTCACCTCCATTGCCGACACGGTGTACAGAATTTCCGGAGGTCTCATCAATACCATGTAAACGCTTATTCCGAGCGCAGTGCGATAACAGGGTCTTTCTTTGCTGCGACTCTCGATGGGAACAATCCGGCGATGACGTTGAGCACCACACTGAGCAAAATCAAAATCAATGCACTGTATAGTGGAAGCGCAGCAATGCCCGAAATTCCGGTAAGCGATTTGATGATGATGTTGATGGGAATGTTAAGCAGCAGCGTTATCCCGATACCGAGTGCACCCGCAACGAATCCTTCGATGATGGTTTCCGCATTGAATACCCTCGAGATATCACGCTTTGACGCACCGATGCTTCTGAGAATGCCAATCTCCTTCGTGCGCTCCAGCACCGAAATGTAGGTGATAATTCCAATCATAATCGAGGAAACCACCAGGGAAATCGCTACAAACGCAATCAGAATATACGTGATGATGTTCACAATCGAAGTGACAGAAGACATCATAACGGCCATAATATCCGAATAGCTGATGACATATTCGTCATGACCATCCTGCTTTTGCTGCGTGTTGTAATCTTCAATATACTGCGCGATTTGATCCTTCGCCTCGAAATTTTTGGGATAGATGTTAATGGTGCTCGGGCTATTCAAATCGACCACACCAAAACTTGCAAGATTATCTTCATAGGTGGCCGCTTTGCCTGCGCTGTCCCTCATCATGTCTGCAAACACAGAGAGAATTTCTTCTTCGCTCATGCTCTGCATCATCGCACTCATCTGCATTTGCCCTGTCTCAGGCAAGGTCTCGAGATAGGCGTAGACATCATCCATGGTAAGATTTTCTGTGTAGCTCTGAATGTCAAAAGGCATACCCGTAAAGACGTTCGTTTCCGGGGTCGCTTGCTGTTCCTTTACGATTTCACTGCTGTTGATTTTATCGACTACGTATCGATTTAAGGACGATAGATAGGCGACAGAACCGCTGATCGACGTCGCCGTAAGTTCCGCATTGGGGCGAAGGATGCCAACAATCTTAATCTCCAAAGCATCGTTGATAACCGGTTTCATGAAGGCTTCTTTATCGCTCTTGTCCACCCAAAGTCCATTTTCTTTCTCAAAGACATCCGTATTGATGACCAACTTAAAAGTACGTCCGATAAGCTCGTCGTAAGAAAAGCTGGAAATGCTTGACGCTTTGATTTCTTCTCCGTTTTCGGTTTTCTCCACCATTTCCGTCAGTTTTCCCTGATCTAAGATCCCGAGAGAATACAGCACCGTGTCACTCAATTCATTGTTCTCATCCACAACAAGCACAACTTCGTTATAGTCGCTCGGCCATTTTCCCGCCAGAACATCATACTGCTTGTGCAGCAGTTCATCGTTTCCAATCATTTCTGTCCAAATATCGGAGTTCATCACCGCCATCGGATTGCTGCTGCTCATAGAGGCTGAGGGTATTGCACTGCTTCCGCCCATCGTGCTACCGGACATCGCCGTAGCATTCCCACCTGTCATTTGTGCAAAGACATTGCTCGGATTTACTTTCAAAACGCCGTCCGTGGTATCTGCCTTGTAAATCTGCAAGTCAAGATCGTAGCCATACTGAATGGTGTTCGTGAGGTCTACGATTTTTTCGCCGTCCTTGCTCTCCAAATAGGTCTTGAAACGTTTCAAATCGTTTTTGGAAATTTGTGCAGAGACTGATTTCATAAGATCGCCCATGATATTGCTTGAATAAACGGCGTCTGCATCGCGCCCTTCGCGGTCCACCTCATTCGACCCCATCATGGCAGACATCATTCCGGTGATGTCCATCGTTTCGCCCGAAAGCTGCAGCGGATAGGTTGATAAGGTATCTTCCTGCATACTTTGAATGTACGCCTGCATCCCACTCGAAAGCGAAAGAATGAGGGCGATGCCGATGATGCCAATGCTTCCCGCAAATGCTGTGAGGAAGGTTCGCGTCTTCTTGGTCATCAGGTTGTTCAGACTGAGTGCAAGTGCCATAAAAAAGGACATAGACGCCTTTCCCATGCTTCTGTGCTCCGGCTCCGGAGTCGTAGAATCGTCTATTTCGAGCGGGTTCGAATCGTCAATAATTTTGCCGTCGCGCAGTTTCACAATGCGGCTGGCATATTCATCGGCAAGTTCTGCATTGTGCGTAACCATGATGACAAGACGGTCTTTCGCAACTTCCTTTAGCAGGTTCAATACCTGAATGCTCGTTTCGGTGTCTAACGCCCCCGTCGGCTCATCTGCCAAAAGGATGTCGGGGTTGTTAACAAGCGCACGTGCTATCGCAACCCGCTGCATCTGCCCTCCGGACATTTGGTTCGGCTTTTTGTGAGATTGATCACCAAGCCCCACCTGCTCCAAAGCCTCCTGCGCCCGCTTCTTCCGTTCGCTTTTGGAGACGCCGGAAATGGTCAGTGCCAGCTCGACATTGGAAAGTATCGATTGATGCGGAATGAGATTGTAGCTTTGGAACACAAACCCGATGGCATGATTCCGATAAGAATCCCAATCGCGATCCTTGTATTTTTGGGTCGAAACGCCGCTTACAATCATTTCGCCACTGTCATAACGGTCGAGCCCACCGATGATGTTTAGCAAAGTTGTTTTGCCTGAACCACTGGGACCAAGAACGGCAACAAACTCGCTGTCTCTCAAGTTTAGGCTCACGTTATTGAGTGCAATTTGTGTTAGGTCGCCGGTGGTATATTGCTTGCAGATATTTTCAACTTGTAACATAGGTGGCTCTCCTTATTCACTGCTTATCGCTTGTGATTGAATTCATTCACTTTGAGGAATGAGAAAAGTCTGCGACGTGGCAGACCCGATTATGATGTATACGAACTCACTTTTGCGGTGGTCCGAGAATCCGGATGAAAATATCGATAAGCGCCTTCTCCATGGATTCATTGCTATACTCAGGCGCTCGGAGTTGCATAATCCCACTGATGCCACGCGTTATAAACAACGCCGTTTCTTTGGGATATTCACAGTGCCATGAACCGTCTTCGTTTCCCTGCATAATCAACGTAAGCAGATGCGGCATTGACGATTCCGTCATCTTATTGGAACAATATTCACTAATTGCAACATCGTTCATAATGCTCGGAATCAACTTCCCGTATTGATCCTTGTTGAATCGCTTGCGGAAAAGAATCTTCAGTTTTTCCATGGCCGTTCCGGAGACTGCACTCAAACTCTGTTCGATGCTGCTATACTGCTCTTCCACCATTTCATCGATGATGGCATAGAGGATTTCCGTCTTTGACTTGAAGTAGTAATAGATGAGGCCTTGTGCAACGACCATCTTTTGAGAAATATCGGCGACCTGCGTCTTGTCAAACCCATTTTCGATGAACAGCGCCTTTGCCGTGTCTATGATTTCCTGTCGTCGCTCAACAACAGGCTTTGTAATCCTTGTCATGACTTCTCCTTGAAGGTAGGGAGGATTCTTGAAGTATAAGGCGATTATACTTCATTTGAATGAGTTCAGTCAATAGCCTCATGTGACAAAAGGAAACGCGGTGTTTTCACAAGATGACTGTGAACCTGACCCAGTCGCCTGCTTTTCCATCGACTGTGATTTTTCCTTTATGCGCATCCGTGATGGATTTTGCAATCGAAAGCCCCAAACCGTAGCCTCCGGTTTCTCTGGAGCGTGATTCATCGCTGCGATAAAATCGTTCAAATATATGGGATTTTTCTTGATCCTGGATGCCTTCACCCGTATTGAAGACGGAAAAAATACGCTTCCCACCTTCCGTTTTGAGAGAAATCTGAATCTGCCCGTTTTCTCTGGAATAATTGAGCGCGTTATCAATCAATATCGATGCAAGCTGCCGTATTTGTTGCATTTCTCCTGTATAAGAGATTTGCTCCTCGATCGAAACGTCATATTGCTTTCCTTCCTCAAAGGCTCGGCTTTCGAATTCCAAAGCGATGCTTAAAATCGTTTTGCTTAAATCAAATTGATGAAAAATAATCTGTGCATTGCCTTCGTCTGTTTTTGCCAAAGTCAGCAAACTCTGAATCAGGTGATTCATCCGCGCGGACTGCGTTTTGATGTTTTCCAGCCTCGGATTTTCACCGATACCATTTTCAAGCACATCCACATTTGCATTCAGAATCGTGAGCGGCGTTTTCAGTTCGTGACTGGCATCGGAAATGAAGCGGCGTTGTTTGTCAAAAGCCACTGAAATCGGCTTCACCGCCCATCCGGAAAGAATCAAGGAAAACACGAAGAGAACCCCAAAAGTACTAAGTGCCACCCAACCTGAAATAGCGACAAGCCTTGAAAGCATTTGTTCTTCAATGCTGCGCTCGGCGAAGACAACGATATGCCCATAGTCTTTTGAGGCAACAAGGTATTGAAAATTACCAATGGCACCTTTTTCCTGGTTCTTTTTTAATGCGCTTTTTGCCAAATCCAAAGATTCCGACTCAGAGAAATCAAATATCATATCATAATTGGTTTCAAGGATCTTGCCCTGTTTGCTCACTTTCACATAAAAGAAGCGTCCCGCATGCATCCTTTCGAGGTTAAAATTCGACTCGTCATCGTTATCTGAATCTAGGGATTGAAAATAAAATGTCAAACCATCCTGCTCCGCAACAATCCGGAGCAATTCCTCCGTCAACCGTGAACTGCCGGCTTGCATAAAAAGGTTTAGCATCACAAAAAGAACGGCAAAAACAGCGAAAAGCACACCCATCATGATGACAATAAACCTTATCCGAAGTTTCCGAATCATAATTGATCCTCCAATGTATAGCCAACACCGCGAACAGCTTTGATTTGAATGTTCGAGCCAATCGCCGCGAGTTTCTTGCGAAGAAAAGAGACATAGACTTCTATGGCGTTATATTCGGCATCCGTGTCGTGTCCCCATATTTTTTCGATAAAACGTTCCTTGGAAATGATTTGTTTGCTGTTTTGCAAAAGCAGCTCCAGAATTTGGTATTCTTTTAACGCAAGCTGCACTTTGTTCTTGGCTGTATCCCCACCGCAGAGTTCATGGGTGCTGCGATCCAAAACCACATCGCTATAAGCTATCACATCTCCGACGAACTCGCCTTTTCTTCTCGTCATGGCTCTTATGCGTGCCAGCAATTCGCCCGTCGCAAACGGTTTGGTCAGATAATCGTCTGCGCCTAGATCGAGACCGAGTATTTTATCTTCAATCTCCGACTTTGCCGTGAGAAGCAATATGGGCGTGTCTATTTTTTCTTTCCGTAAGGCGCGCAGAACTTCAAGTCCGCTTTTCTTCGGGAGCATAATGTCAAGGACAATCAAATCATAGATGCCACTCAAAGCATATTCTTCGCCACTGATGCCGTCATAAACCGCATCAACGGCATACTTTTGTTGCTTCAAGAGTGTGGCAAGCACCTCTGAAAGCTGGCGTTCATCTTCAATTAACAACAGCTTCATGACATCATCTCCCTTCGTTCTCCATTATAGCTGAAAACCTTGAAGAAACATTGAACAATGCGCCTTTCGTCTTTCAAGGTTTCTTCAAGCAACAACCGTTAAGCTAAAGATGATCGTTTGAGCAATCACCATAATAAGAATGGAGGGTTGGTATGCAAACACAAGAAAAAGTGTTTTATGGGGAATATTTCCCGGCATTGAAAGCAGCGGAATCCGCGTTTGTGCAGATTCTGAAAACACTTGCAAAGACATATAAAGACGCAAAAATGCGCTTTCCGATAGAGCACTACAAAGTCAGAATCAAAAGCGCGGAAAGTGCGAAAGAGAAACTGGCACGCCTGAATCATCCGCAAACCATTGAGGCCGCCAAACAGCATCTTTCCGATCTCGTTGGTGCTCGTATTGTGTGTCAGTTTGTCTGCGACATCTATGCCTTGGAACAGGCGTTGCGTGGCATCAAAAATGTGGAGCTTGTTCAAGTGAAAGACTATATCAAAACACCGAAGCCCAACGGGTACAGAAGCCTGCACATCATCATGAAACTGCCCGTGCAGAATCTTGATATGCTAAGCACTGTTTTCGTGGAGGTACAGATACGGACAATCGCTATGGATTTCTGGGCAAGTCTGGAGCATGAACTGAAGTATAAGAAGGATATACCCCATACGGATCTCATGGTTGACGAGCTGAAACGCTGCGCCGATGAAATCACGTCCACGGATTTATCGATGCAGACGATTTTTGAATGGCTTCAACATGCGCCGAATTCCATGGAAAGCACAATGATTGGGGCAGAGGCGGTTTCGTAATGAGGCTCTTGCTTGCGGAAGACGAACGGGACTTATCCGACGTTCTGGTCACAATTTTGTCTAACGACAATTATATTGTAGACGCTGTCTATGATGGAGAAAGCGCGCTCACGTTCTGCACTGAGCAACACTATGATGGCATCATTCTGGACATCATGATGCCCAAAAAGAATGGGCTGGATGCCCTTATGGCACTGCGCGAAAGAGGCATTGCGACCCCGGTGCTTCTGCTCACTGCGAAATCGGAAGTAGAGGACCGTGTAAAAGGATTGGATATCGGGGCAAACGATTATCTTGCCAAACCCTTTGCAACAAACGAATTGCTTGCCCGCATTCGTGCCATGACACGTTCTGCCTCCGCATTTTCACCATGCGAAATATCTCTCGGCAATGTAACGCTGAACTGCTCCACGTTTGAATTGACGAACAGCACATCTTCGATAAGACTCAGCAGCAAAGAATACAAAATGATGGAAATGCTGATGAAAAATATAGAAAAAACGACGCTGGTTGAACAGTTTTCGGAACAAATTTGGGGAGCGGGAAATGATGACACAGAACACCGCATCGTATGGGTTTATGTCTCTTACCTGCAAAATAAACTGAAAGCCATCGGCGCATCCTTAGAAATCAAATCATCGGAAACGGATGGAACGATTTGCCTCCTTCCTTCTGCGCCTGATGAAAATCAATAGCCCCAGCAGGCAGCAAAGTGCAAGGAAGGAAAGGACAAACAGAAGATTGGCCTTTGACTCATCTCCGGTGTTGGGAACGATGGCGCCGGGGTCGTTCTCTCCTGTGCCGAATGCGCGATTCACAACAAGCTCTACTTTGCCACTGCCCGTGCCCATCGCATCCGTAAAGAAGACTTC
>JAITTH010000077.1 GCA_031287295.1 Eubacteriales Family XIII. Incertae Sedis bacterium | reverse complement strand
CTGCAAGCCTTTCTCGCGTGATGACAAATCCCTGTGCTTCTAAGTAGTGTCGCAATTCATACAACTTCGTGCGTGGCTGAAAAATAAGGAGTTTAAAGGCACGCGCCTTCTCAAGCTCTGCATCCAAGATCCGGACGATGAGCTCGCCTCCCATACCGGCGATGACACAGACATCGGTTTCGCCCTGCGCAATACAGGCGAGTCCGTCGCCCTGTCGAACCGATACCCGCACAGAATCAGGGATCGCGCCCCGTGAATCTCTGCCCTCAAACCACGGAAAACCCGCCATACGAAGATTCTCCGTCGCCACGGCAAGCGGTCCTTCTGCCACATCTGTAATCACCACGGCAGGGCTAATGGCATGTTCCAGTAAAAATAGGGGCAAATAAGCATGATCTGTCCCTATATCTGCGACGCTTTGCCCCTCTTCAATGAAAGACGCAATTGCAGCGAGTCGATCACTCAGCACCATGCGCCGGGTCTCCTATTCGAGATAGTCTTTCAGCTTTTTGCTGCGACTGGGATGACGCAATTTTCGTAACGCCTTCGCTTCAATCTGGCGAATGCGCTCACGTGTTACATCGAATTTTGTCCCCACCTCTTCAAGCGTCCGCGCACGACCGTCGTTTAACCCAAAGCGCAGTATGAGCACCTTCTGTTCACGCTCGGTGAGCGTATCGAGCACATCGATGAGCTGTTCTTTCAGCATTGAAAATGCCGCCGCATCTGCCGGTGCAGGCACATCCTCATCCGGGATGAAATCGCCCAAATGGCTATCTTCTTCCTCACCGATAGGCGTTTCAAGCGACACAGGTTCCTGCGCAATCTTCAGGATTTCCCGCACTTTTTCTTCCGAAATATCCATCTCCGCGCCAATTTCCGCAGGGGTGGGTTCTCTTCCGTACTCCTGCAAAAGCTGCCGCGATATGCGGATGAGCTTGTTGATGGTTTCTACCATATGCACGGGAATGCGAATCGTACGCGCCTGATCGGCAATCGAACGCGTAATCGCCTGACGAATCCACCATGTTGCATACGTCGAGAATTTAAAGCCCTTCTTCCATTGGAATTTGTCCACCGCCTTGATGAGCCCAAAGTTGCCTTCTTGAATCAAATCCAAAAAGAGCATACCGCGTCCGACATAACGTTTCGCGATGCTCACAACCAGACGCAGGTTTGCCTCGCAGAGCTTTTGTTTTGCGATTTCATCTCCGGCTTCCATACGCTTCGCGAGCGAAACCTCTTCTTCAGCCGTAAGCAGCGGAACCGTGCCGATTTCCTTCAAGTACATACGAACAGGATCGTCAACGGATATCCCCTTGGGCAGCGTCGCTTCGAGGTTGACTTTTCCTTCGACGGTAACCGCCGTCTCGTCTATCTCGTCTTCTTCTTCCTCTTCCTCGAGCGCGAGCAACTCAAATTCGTCCGGCTCATCTGTCGTTACCTCGACACCGAGAATCTCCAATCTTTCATAAAACGCTTCGATTTGATCTTTGTCCAGTGATGTCGTCGAAAGCTGTTCGCTAATCTCTTTATAACTGACAGTTCCTTTTCTTTTCAGTCGCTCGATCAACTCTTCCGTTACTTCCAATCCGCCTACATGATGATCTTCTACAAATCTCACTACACTCACCTTTCTCTTAACGCATTAATTTTCATACGGACTTCCCGAAGTTCACGCATGACGCGTTCTTTCACATCCTCTCCGATTTCGGGATCACTTAACAATTCATTCAATTCTCGGGCACTCGCCTCAAGAGCGCGCCGTTTTATACCGGTCTCCACCTCATGAAATTGGACCTCTGTATCTTCTGCCAATTTCACATTTTGCATGATTTCTGCAATCGTTGAACGTTCCGGGTCTTCAAGCCGTTCCTCCATACGATCCCTATCGATCTCCCCTCCATCTGCCTCTTTTGCAGCCTCGAGAATCGTTTCGAATATTTCCCGATACAGTGGCGTCTGGAAAAGATATTGTAGCTCGCCTACTTGCTCCGCAATCTTTGCAGAGTGTAGAGAAAGCCGAATGAGCAGCCGTTCGGTCGCCTCAATATCCTTCATTTTTTGGACAGAGGACACCTTTTTCCCCGTACGTGCAACGGGGACGTTCTTCCCCATGCCAATCTGTTTGCCATAGATTTCCTCATGGATGGCCTCCGCAGAAATAGAGGTATCTCGTGCCATCTTTTTGATGTAAAAATCTACTTCCACAGGACCGACGCGCTGCATACGCACATCCTCCCGTATCGCCGTTACCGCATCTCGCAGGAAGGCAACACGTGCTTCTTCATCCAAGACAAGATTTCCCTGTTCATCTGCGTGTTCGTAGTTTTCTGCAATCCTCATCAATTTGAAATCCATGAAAGGAATTGCCTCTGCCAACGCCCGAGAAAGTTCATCTTGCCCATTTTTTTGCACATACTCGTCCGGATCTTTTGCCCCTTTCAAAGAAAGCACTCTTCCGGACAAACCGACATCACGGATGACATCGATACTTCGCAGCGTTGCAGCGACACCTGCTGAATCCATATCATATGCCAACACCATGGTTTCTACATAACGCTTGAGCATTCGCGCCTGTGCAGACGTAAGTGCCGTTCCAAGCGCAGCCGTCACATTGCGAAACCCGTTTTGAAACAGGGACACAACATCCATATAACCTTCCACAAGAATTCCCGTATTGCCCTTGACCATCGCATCTTTGACAAGGTTGAGAGCATAGAGATTTTCTCGCTTGTGAAACAACAGAGATTCCGGAGAATTCAGGTATTTTGCACGAGCATTTCCGGTCAAATCTCTCCCACCGAACGCGATGACCTTCTCCCGCGTATTGATGATGGGAAACATCACACGGTTGAGAAACATGTCACGGTATTCGCCACTTTGCCTTTTCACAAGAAGTCCCAGCTCCTGCGCTTTCTCCAACGGAAGGTTTTGTTCCCGCAGATATTCTACAAGACTGTTTTCCCTGTTATCTGCATACCCAATTCCAAAGGTTTTAATCGTTTCGGGAAAAACTCCGCGATCTGCCATGTAGGAAAGGGCCGGATTTTTGGGTTTTCGGATGGCATCATAAAAAAATCGCGCCGCAGCCTTGTTGATTGCGTAATAAATCGATTTTTTGGATTCTCGGTCGGTGTCGCCACCGGGTTTCCATTCAATGCCATATTCACCTGCAAGTTTTTCCGACGCTTCCATGAAATTGAGATTGTGCAGCTTCTCATAAAATGAGATGACGTCTCCACTTGCTCCGCAACCAAAACAATGAAAGCTCTGTCTGCTTTCGGAGACAGAAAAAGAAGGCGTTTTCTCATTATGAAAAGGACAGAGACCAACATAGCCACTGCCTGTACGTTTGAGATGGACTGTACGACCAATCACATCCACGATATTCGCTCTGCTTTTGATTTCTTCCGCGATATTCGTGTCGCTTGCCCTCACTTTACATCGTTAGCCAAATGAGGCTACTAGGACTTATACAATATATTGAGGGTAAATCCTTTTTTTTGTT
This sequence comes from Eubacteriales Family XIII. Incertae Sedis bacterium, assembly GCA_031287295.1. GTDB lineage: Bacteria > Bacillota > Clostridia > Peptostreptococcales > Anaerovoracaceae > JAISTV01. The sequence continues at coordinate 1,084 of JAITTH010000077.1, read as the reverse complement.
TCTATTTTTCTATTCCTTGACGGAATTTTCTACTGAATTTTCTACAATGGACGTTATATAGGGAAGATTGCGGTAACGCTGGGCGAAATCGAGACCGTATCCGACAATAAAAACATCCCCAACTTCAAATCCGATATAGTCTACATGAATCGGCGTTCTACGTCCGGACGGCTTGTCGAGCAGCGTACAAATGCGAAGGCTTTTCGGATTCTGCACCAGCATATGCGCTTTCAGGTAACTCAACGTGGTTCCGCTGTCTACGATATCCTCGACAAGGATGACATTCTTTCCGGTAATTCCGGATTCAAGGTCTTTGTTGATCTTCACCACACCACTGCTTTTTGTGGCAGCACCGTAACTACTGACAGCCATAAAGTCGATTTCAGTTGGAATATCCACCGATTTGAGAATCTCACTCATCCACATCACGGCACCGCGTAAAATGCCGATGATGATGACGCTTTCGCCTTGGAAATCCTCTGTAATTTGGCGACCGATTTCCGCCGCACGCGCTTCAATTTGCGCTCGTGAAATTAAAATTTCTCCCATTTGCAAATGCTTGTCCGTATGCTGTTCTGTCATGACCAGGTCTCCTTTAGGGTTTAGAGGCTCATTCATTTGGTTCAAGAACTTTTTCAATTTCTGCAAGCAGTTCGTTCAGACCCGTTCGCTTTAGGGCGGATACAGGAACAATCTGCGCATCTTTCGCGCCGAGGGCTTTCCGGATGATTGCAATGTTTTTGTTGATTGCATTTCGGGATATCTTGTCCGATTTTGTGGCAGCAATGATCCCATCCAGACCATAATGCACAAGCCATTCATACATTTGCTTGTCCTGCGCGCTTGGTTCGTGACGAATGTCTGTAAGCAAAACAACCTTTTGCAGCGTCTTGCGGTTTTTCAGATACGTCTCGATCATATCGCCCCATGTTCCCGATACGGAACGCGATACTTTTGCGTAGCCGTATCCGGGCAAATCGACAATCCGAAAAGCATCGTCATTGATGGTATAGAAATTGATGGTTCGTGTCTTTCCGGGACTGCCACTTACGCGAGCAAGGCTCTTTCTTCCGGTGAGAAGGTT
>JAITTH010000105.1 GCA_031287295.1 Eubacteriales Family XIII. Incertae Sedis bacterium | reverse complement strand
ATGTTATCTCCGCGAAGCGTTACTTGTGCGCCAACAGGCATTCCCGCACGCACTTTGAAGTTCGCAATGGACTTACGTGCCTTTGTAACGACCGGACGCTGTCCGCTGATGAGTGCAATTTCCTCAACGGCAGTTTCCATCATCTTTGGGTTGTCTTTGGCATCTCCAAGTCCCATATTGATGGTGATCTTCTCCAATTTTGGAACTTGCATCGGATTCCCATAACTGAACTTATCAAGCAGGGAACCAAATACTTCATCTTTATAAATTTCTTTTAATCTTGCAGTCAATTTAGTTTCCTCCTTTCTCAGTCAATGACGCTATTGGTCTTCTTTGAAACACGAATCTTTCGTCCTTCTTCAAATTTATAGGCAATCCGTGTCGGAATCTTATCTTTCGGGTCGTAGTACATCACGTTCGATACGTGAATCGGTCCTTCCTGATGTTTGATCTCAGCACGCTCCGTACGCGTCTGCTTCTGATGTTTGGTCTGCATGTTGCATCCCTCTACAATGAGGGTTTCTTTTTTCGGGTTGACCTTAAGCACTTTGCCGTGCTTCCCCTTATCTTTTCCCGTGATAATCATCACGGTGTCGTCTTTTTTGATTCGCATGTTCTGCCTCCGTTTGAAAACTCTGTTACAGTACTTCCGGAGCGAGCGATACGATTTTCATAAAGCTCTTTTCACGGAGTTCTCTCGCTACCGGCCCGAAAATACGCGTTCCGACAGGTGTCTTATCCTCTTTAATAATGACAGCGGCGTTCTGATCAAATTTCACATAGCTACCGTCGATTCTTCTGGCGCCGGTCTTTGTGCGAACAACCACCGCGCGGACGACCTCGCCTTTTTTGACCATACCACCGGGAGTCGCCTCTTTCACCGTGCAGACGATGATGTCGCCAATGTTGGCATATTTGCGGCCGGTTCCTCCGAGAATACGGATGACAAGCAGCTCTTTTGCGCCGGAATTGTCGGCAACTCTCAGTCTTGTTTCTGTCTGAATCATTATAAGTTGCCCCCTTACTTCACTTTTTCAACAATGTTCACAAGGCGCCACCGTTTGTCCTTTGAAATGGGACGGGTCTCCATAATGCGAACTTTGTCGCCGATATTACACTGATTTTCTTCGTCATGCGCCTTGAATTTTTTGGTGCGCTTTACAGCCTTTCCATAAAGGGAATGACGGACGAAATCTTCTACCGCGACGGTGATGGTCTTATCCATCTTATCGCTTACGACGATGCCGACTCGAGTCTTTCGATTATTTCTCTCAGTCACAGCGAATCCTCCTTTCCCTTTTTAGCCAGCAGGCTGTGCCTTCACAAGCTCTTTTTCACGAATAACGGTTCTAACACGGGCAATATCGCGTTTTACATCGCGTAGCCTGATGGGATTCTCGAGTTGTCCCGTAACATGCTGAAACCGCAAGTTGAATAATTCTGTTTTCATTTTTTTTAGTTCGCCGTCGAGTTCGGCGTCTGTCATTTCTCTGATCTTATCCAGATTCATCACGCTTCACCACCCTTGCTGATCTCTTCACCCTTTACGACAAATTTTGTCTTGATGGGGAGTTTGTGCGCGGCGAGCCGCATCGCTTCCTTTGCCTGATCGAAAGTGACACCGTCAATTTCAAACATCACTCGACCGGGCTTTACAACGGCTACCCAATATTCAGGAGCACCTTTACCGGAACCCATCCGGACTTCCGCCGGCTTTTTTGTGACCGGCTTATGCGGGAATATTTTGATGTAAACCTTACCGCCTCTGCGGATGGAACGTGTCATCGCGACACGTGCCGCTTCGATTTGGTTGGATTTGATCCATCCCGGTTCCAGTGCGACAATTCCATATTTTCCGTATGTGATCTTATTTCCTTTTGTCGCGACGCCCGTCATGCGCCCTCTGTGTACTCTTCTGCGTTTTACGCGTTTTGGCATTAACATTGTGAGGTAGGCTCCTTTCTAATCGTTATCGGTTGCACCCGTATCTTGCACCGGGGCATCCGCGACCGAATCGGCCGTCTGGTTCGCGATTGCTTCTTCAGCCTGCGCTGCTGCAGCGGCGTTTGCCGCCTTCTTTGCTTCTTCTTCAGGATCGAACTTCGGCTTAATGCGTTTTCTCGGGTTGATTGCGCGAGGAATGGCAGGACCTTCGTCTCTGCGCCCACGACCACCACCGCCACCCGGGGGACGATTACCGCGATCTCTGCGTGGACGTTCACCGTCACGCTCACCACGTCTTCCACCACGGCGGTCTCCGGAACGATCGCCCTTCTCCTGCACAGGGATGGGACTCATGAGACCCTTCTCCAAACGCTCTCCGAGATTGATCCAGACTTTAACGCCAATCTTTCCAAAAGTCGTGTCGGCTTCCGCAAAACCATAGTCGATGTTCGCCCGAAGTGTATGAAGAGGCACATTGCCTTCGTTGTATTTTTCGCTTCTCGCGATTTCGGCGCCGCCCAGTCTTCCTGAAACAAGGACTTTCACGCCCTTTGCGCCTTCTCTCATCGTGCGACCGATGGCTTGCTTCATGGCACGACGGAAAGAAATACGTTTTTCCAAAGCCTGCGCAATGCTTTCCGCAGTAAGCTGTGCATCCAGCGCAGCCCGCTTCACTTCAACGATGTTCACAAACACCGTCTTTTTCGTCATCTTCTGCAGTGCACCCTTCAGCTCATCGATACCCTTTCCGGAACGTCCAATGATGACACCCGGTTTGTCTGTCATGACCGTGACTTTAATCTTGTTGTCTGCAGCTCTCTCGATGACCGTCTTGGAGATCCCTGCCGCATACAGTTTACGTTTGATAAACTCACGAATCTGGTTATCTTCAATCAGGAAATCCGAAAAGTTCTTTTTATTTGCATACCATTTGGAATCCCAGTCGCTGATGATTCCGACTCTCAACCCATGAGGGCTAACCTTTTGACCCATCGTGTTACTCCTTTTCCCTCAGTGTCACGCCGACATGGCTGCTTCTCTTTAAAATCTTTGCCGCACGACCGCGGTCTGCAGCACGCCACCGTTTCATGGTGGATCCCTGATTGGCATAAATCTCAGCGATATACAGCTCTTCGCGGTTCATATCGAAGTTGTTTTCCGCATTTGCAGCAGCCGATTTCACAACCTTTTCTACAATTTCAGAGCCTTTTCCGGGTGTAAACTTCAGTATGTCGAGGGCCTCGTTCAAATTCTTGCCTCTCACCAAATCGGCAACAGGCTTGAGCTTAATCGGCGACATCCTTACATATTTTGCAATTGCTTTTGCTTCCATGATTTAATTCGTCCCCTTTCTACTCATCGGACGAAGGAGCAGGTGCCGGTTCCGGTGTTGCCGCAGCAGGTGCCGCAGACGTGACTGCCGAGAAGTCAAGTTTAACCGTTTTCTTTACCTTGGTGCTCTTATCGTTTCCGTGTCCTCTGTATGTGCGTGTCGGGGCAAACTCACCGAGTCTATGTCCGACCATGTCTTCCGTGATGTAGACAGGCACGTGCCTTCTTCCGTCGTGAACTGCGATGGTATGTCCGACCATCTGAGGAAAGATGGTGGATGGCCGTGACCATGTACGTAAAATGCGCTTTTCGTTTCTTGCATTCAGGTCGTCAATGACTTTCAGCAGTTTCTTGTTTACAAAGGGACCTTTTTTTAATGATCTACCCATTATTTGAATTCTCCTCCCCGCTATCTCACGCCACGTCTCTTGACGATGTACTTATTGGAATGCTTGTTTTTCTTTCTCGTCTTGTATCCAAGAGTCGGCTTGCCCCATGGCGTTACAGGACCAACGCGTCCAATACCGGCTTTACCTTCACCACCACCGTGCGGGTGATCGTTCGGGTTCATGACGGAGCCACGAACCGTCGGGCGAATGCCCATATGACGTTTCCTGCCTGCCTTGCCGATTTTAATCTGTTCGTGGTCGAGATTTCCGACTTCGCCGATCGTCGCACGACAATCGATATGCACACGACGAACTTCCCCGGAAGGCAGTCTCACCTGTGCGAATTTATCTTCTTTTGCCATAAGCTGCGCACTGTTACCGGCGGAGCGAACCATCTGTGCACCTTTGCCGGCTTTCAGTTCGATGTTATGAATGATGGTACCGAGTGGAATGTTGCGCAGAGGCAGCGCATTTCCAATCTGAATATCGACATCCGGTCCTGAGTACACCACATTGCCTACAGTAAGTTTATTGGGTGCAATGATGTAACGTTTTTCACCGTCTGCATAAATGATAAGCGCGATGTTTGCACTACGGTTGGGATCGTATTCGATGGTGGCAACACGACCGGCAATGCCGTCCTTATTGCGCTTGAAATCGATGATGCGATACTTCGGGCGATAGCCGCCGCCACGATGGCGAACGGTGATCTTGCCACGGGAGTTTCTTCCCGAATGTTTTTTTAATGTAACCGTAAGGGACTTTTCGGGTTTGTCCGTCGTGATTTCTTCAAAGGTCGAAACCGTCATACCCCGAAGCCCCGGTGTGGTCGGATTGTACTTTTTAATGCCCATTCTGGCTCACCCCTCCTACAGACTCTGGAAGAATTCGATCTCTTTGCTTCCCTCTGCGAGGGTTACAATGGCCTTCTTCCATGAAGATCTACGGCCGATCTGTCTTCCTACTCTTTTCAGCTTACCTTTATAGTTCATGATGTTGACTTTTTTTACACTCACGCCGAAAATTTCTTCAACGGCGAGCTTCACTTCGGTCTTATTGGATCCGACAGCCACCTTGAACGTATACTTTTTGTTCTCTGCATCCATCATGCTCTTTTCGGAAATGATGGGCTTGATGATTACATCGTAAGGAGTCTTCATCAGGAATACACCTCCTCGATTTTTTCCACGGCTGCCTTCGTGAGAATGAAGGAAGTGTGATTCAGGATTTCATAAACGTTTAATGTTCCAACCTGCGTTGTCCCAATGCCGGGAATGTTTGCTGCGGAACGGATGACCACGTCATCTTTTACTGCGGTAACGATGAGGGCCTTTTTTTCGGCCTTTACGTTTGAAAGGAATTCAACCATCTGCTTTGTCTTCGGTTCTTCGAAATGAAGTTCGTCGATGATGATGATTTCGCCATCGGAAACCTTCGCGGAGAGCGCCGATTTCAAAGCAAGGCGTTTGACCTTTTTGGGAACGGAGTAGCTGTAATCGCGCGGCTTCGGCGCAAACACGATGCCACCACCGACATGATTCGGTGCTACGGTGCTACCCTGTCTGGAACGACCCGTACCTTTTTGACGGAAGGGCTTTCTGCCACCTCCGCGTACTTCGGCGCGCGTTTTTGCAGACTGCGTACCCTGGCGCTGATTCGCCAAATAATTCTTTATGACTTCATAGACGGCATATTCATTTGCCTCGATACCGAAAATCTCATCGTTCAGTTCGATTTCACCGGCCGAGGTACCGTCCATTTTTAGCATTTCAACTTTTGCCATTTTCTGCTACCCTCGCTTTCTATTCCTGGCCCTTGATCGCGTATCGCACTCTTACGAGTCCGCCGCGCCTTCCGGGAACCGCGCCCTTGATGAGCAGTACATTGCGTTCCGGAATGACCTTCACCAGATCAAGATTCTGGATGGTAACGGTGTCGTATCCCATGCGTCCGGGACCGGCATTGCCCTTGAAAACTCTGGACGGATATGTACCCGCCGCAAGAGCTCCCGCAAGTCTCTTATGTTTAGAACCATGCGTCATGGGTCCTCTGTGATGCCCGTGACGTTTGATGTTACCCTGCGTGCCCTTCCCCTTTGAAGTTCCGGTCACATCTACTTTGACACCCTCTTCAAAATCCGCAACGGTGATTTCCTGTCCGGCATCGTACTTTTCGCCTTCTGTCAACCGAATTTCGGAAAGATGTTTTTTTAGCGGGGCGTCCCACTTTTTGAAATGCCCTTTCGTGGGGTTATTCGCACGATGTTCTTTTAGATCGAGATAGCCGACCTGCACAGCATCGTAGCCGTCTGTTTCCGCGGTCTTTACCTGCGTAACCGTATTGGGTCCCGCCTCTATGACCGTGACGGGAATAAGCGTGCCTTCTTCTGAGAAGATTTGCGTCATCCCGACTTTTTTGCCGATGATTGTCTTCATTGTTCCTCCTTACAGCGGACCCCTTACCAAACACACGGGGTCATTCTAAGAGCGAGCTATAACTTGATTTCGATATCTACGCCTGCGGCGAGGTCGAGCTTCATGAGGGCGTCTACCGCCTTCGTTGTCGTTTGCGTGATCACAATCAGACGTTTATGCGTACGTTGTTCGAATTGTTCACGGCTGTCCTTATATTTGTGCACTGCACGAAGAATTGTGACAACTTCTTTCTCCGTGGGAAGCGGAATCGGTCCCGAAACTGCTGCTCCGTTACGCTTTGCGGTCTCAACAATATCTGAAGCCGCCTTATCCAAAATTTCCGGCTCATACGCTTTCAGTCTTATCCGGATCTTTTGCTGTTCTGCCATGCTTTCCTCCTATTAATATGTTTTCGCGTTCCGCACCAATCTATTTTCCGCGAAGGATATTACTTCCTTTTATTAACGTTTCCTGAACGTACATACGGTGAAAATTCCCCGACGGTGCTTCTCCGGCAACCTCCCACCGCGCCTTGCAAATACAGAATCGTTGCTTTACGCAACAAAAAACCTGCTTTTTTTGCAAGCTTGATTATTATATGACAACATATTTAGGGTTTCAAGAGCTTTATCGATTTTTTTTCGAATTTTTCACAGAATGAATCTCGAGACACCTTGAAATTCCATTCGAAATCAAGGTATAGTATGAACACGTATCCGTGCGTTCACCATCTTGCATTTCCCACATCATAAATTCGACTCTGCCAATTGAATTTCGCCGGACATCAGACGCGCTTGTGTGTTGTCATCATAGGTAACAAGCAATGCCCCATCTTCTCCGATGCCCGTAACAACTGCCGCTTTATTGCCTTTTGGGTCGAGAACCCATATACGCTTACCGACGACAAAGGATCGAACCCGATAATCACGAATGAGGGCTTCGACATTCCCATCCAATAGGCGCTGGTAATGGATTCTGATGCGATTGATCAGGGTTGCGGCAAATTCATTGCGCTTTCCGATTCTAAGCGGGAGTGATCCGGTGGTTTCTTTCAGCTCGTCCGGGAGCCTCCTTTTCGGTACGTTGATGTTTAGCCCAATACCGAGAATCACGGTTTCGATATCGCCACTCTCCACATCGGTAATGGCTTCTGTGCGAATACCGGATATTTTCTTCCCTTCAAAAAAAATATCATTGACCCACTTGATGCCGGGAACTTCCTCAGGGAAAAAGACTTCGATGGTTTCACATACGGCTACAGCAGCCACAAGTGGAATCAGACGTGTGCGTGTGACACTTTCTGCCGGTCTCAAAACAAAACTCATGTAAATGCTGCTGCCACTCGGGGAGAAATACGCTCTGTTTCGATGCCCTTGACCGGCCGTCTGCTGTTCGGCAATCAAAATACTGTCGTAGGGAATCTCCGCCCTGGAAGGTGCTACCGCGATGTGCCTCTTTGCCTCTGCATTGGTAGAATCCAGTGTTGGGAAAACTTGAACACGCTCAGCTGCAAACGGCATTTCCGTCAGGAAAGGTAAAATGCCTTGCAAGGAGAGAATGTCGCTGGAGTCCGCTAGGACATATCCTCTTCGTGTTGCAGCATCAATTTGATATCCATTCTTTCGTAAATCTTTAACCGACTTCCAAATGGCAGTACGAGATACACCAAGCGACTCAGCAAGCATTTCGCCTGACACCGCTTCGCCCTTTTTGCTCTCTAATAATGCAAGCACTTGATCTTTAATCGGCATTCGAACTCACTCAGCTATTCTTGTCAATTATTTTACTTGACTTCTTGTTGCTCGTTTTTTTCGCTCGTTCTTGCAAGATCGATTCGATATCCGAAAGCGGAATGTTTTGTGCTGCCATGAGCACAAGCAAATGGTAGATCAGATCGCAAATCTCATTTTCAAGATCCGTTTTCTTTTGCGTGTCGTTCGAATCTGCCTCCAAGGACTTTGAGGCAATGATTGTTTCGCTGCATTCCTCGCCCACCTTTTTTAGGATCTTATCGATTCCTTCGCGAAAAAGATAGCCCGTATAAGAGCCTTCTTCACTGTTTGCTTTGCGTGCAAGAATCGTATGGTTCAGCTGTCTCATCACATCATTCATGTTTTGCCATCTTTCTATTTTTTTCTTCTATTATATTGTAGATTTATAGACCATTTTTTTACCGGATGTATGTCATTTCGAAAATCCTACCGAATCATTGCTCCGCACGTGTATAGAGCGGTTCGGCGAAGAAGCAAGACCAATTGCCCGTATGGCAGGCAACCCCCGTCTGATTAACCGTAACAAGCAATGTATCGTCGTCACAGTCTGCCACAATACGACAAACCCTCTGAACATGCCCGGATTCTTCTCCTTTTTGCCAGAGCCTCTGTCGCGAACGGCTGTAAAACCAAGTGTACCCTGTCTCAAGGGTCTTCGCGAGGCTTTCCTTGTTCATATACGCCAACATTAAGACATCGCCGGTTTGCTCATCACGGACAATTGCCGGAATCAACTCCTGTTTTTTGAAATACTGATCAATATCCATCGTTTATTCCTTTACACTTTTCCTGCTGCATTTAGGCTTTACAGAGCACTATATTCTAACAGGAATCCCCGCTTCTTTCATCACATGCTTCACATCTTCCACGATGTACTCGCCATAGTGAAAGACCGATGCCGCCAACGCCGCATCCACATCCGTTTCTTTGAAGACCTCAACAAAAGAGGAAAGATCGCCACCTCCACCCGATGCAATTACGGGAATACGAACCACCTCGCATACTGCCCGGAGCATTTCCAAATCGAATCCCTTTTTTGTCCCATCCGTATCCATAGAGGTAAGCAGAATTTCTCCGGCGCCAAGCGATTCTGCTTTTTTTGCCCATTCCACCATGTCAAGTCCCGAATCTTTACGACCACCTTCTGTGTACACATGGTATTTGGATTTGCCATATCGTGCGTTCTCTGCATCTTCTTCAACGCCCACACAGCGCGCATCAATGGCAACCACCACACATTGACTGCCAAAACGATAGGCGGCTTCAGATATGATGTTTGCATCGTAGACCGCCGCCGAATTCACGGAAACCTTATCCGCACCCGCGTTAAGCAGCTCACGAAAATCGTTCGGTGTCCGAATACCTCCGCCAACCGTTAGCGGAATGAAAACATTCTCTGCCGTACGAAATACGACATCTGCCATCGTTCCACGTCGCTCGTGTGTCGCCGTAATGTCCAGAAACACAATTTCATCGGCACCCTGACGGTTATATTCGATCGCACATTCGACAGGATCGCCGACATCCTGGATGTTTACAAAATTGATGCCCTTTACGACTTTCCCATCTTTCACATCCAAACAAGGAATGACCCGTTTTGCCAACATACTATTCTTCCCTTTCTGCAACGCGAACCGCTTCACGCAAATCCAACGTTCCTTTGTATAGGCTTTTCCCACAAATTGCCCCGTAAAGTCCCAGAGATTTACACTTTCGAATGTCATGAATATCGCGAATGCCTCCACTCGCTATGATATCTAAGCTTGTCGCGTCACTCATCTCAATGAGATCCTCTATATTCGGTCCGGTAAGGGTTCCATCTCTGCCGATGTCGGTATAGATTATCGTACGAACACCGACTTTTTCCATTTCTTTTGCCAGCGCAGTAAAACGTACTTCACTTCCGCTGAGCCATCCGCCGGTCTGTACGAATCCATTTCTTGCATCGATTCCTACGGCTATCGCCGACCCATATCGCTGCACCGCCGCGCAAACAAGATCCGGATTCGAAAGGGCGACGGAGCCGAGAATGACCCTAGACACACCATTTTCCAAATACATTGCAATATTTTCCATGGTGCGAATGCCACCGCCAACCTCCACCTGAAGCAACCGCTGCCGGGCGACGCGGAGAATGACCTCCGCATTCCGAGGCACTGCCACTTTCGCGCCGTCGAGATCGACCATATGGATCCATGAAGCACCGCATGCCGCAAATTCTCTTGCCGTCTCCTGCGGATCGTCGGCAACCTGCTCCGCGGTTCCGTAATCTCCGCGTGTAAGTCGCACGCAGACCCCATCGATGAGATCGATTGCCGGAAATATCAACATCGCTATAAGTCTCCAAATGCGTTGAGAATCTTCAATCCCACCGCACTGCTTTTTTCCGGATGGAACTGCGCACCGAAAACGTTACCCTTCTCCACCAACGCAGGAACAAGTTGCCCGTATTGAGTGGCAAGGCGGATGTTTGACACAGCTGTTACAGCCTTATAGGAATGCACAAAATATACCATATCGCCATCCACAATTCCTTTCGTCAATGGTGATGGATTGACAACCTCAACTTCATCCCATCCCATATGTGGAATTTTTAAATCGGGTGCAATGATCTTATCTACATAACCTTCGATGAGAGACAACCCTTCTGTTTCGGTAAATTCGTACCCCTTCTCAAACAAAAGTTGCATCCCCAAACAAATGCCAAGCAAAGGCTTCCCTGCCTGCGCCTCTTGGCAAATCGTTCGATCGAGACCCATTGCCCGCAGCCTGCCCATCGCATCCGGGAAGGCGCCAACACCGGGCAAAATAAGTTTGTTCGCAGCGTGCAGGACACTCGGATCAGAAGTTACTCTGTTCTCAAAGCCCAGAAAACTCAACGCATTGTGAACGCTAAACAGATTTCCTGCGCCATAATCGATAATTGCAATCATTCAAGGGTTCCTTTCGAAGAGAGGACTTCGTCTTTGCCATCTTTTTTTACCGCAGATTTTACCGTATGTGCAAAGGACTTAAACAGTGCCTCGCATTTGTGGTGATCGTTCTCACCGTAAATGAGATTTAAATGTAAGGTAACACATGCATTCGATGCAAAAGCCTGAAAAAATTCACGGACAAGCTGCGTATTCATATCGCCGATGCTTTCGCCTTGGAAATCTGCATTGAATACAAGGTAGGCACGCCCTCCGACATCCATTGAGCACGACGCGAGGGATTCATCCATCGGTACGGCAAAATTGCCATATCGCGCAATGCCTTTCTTATCGCCGATCGCCTGTGCAAATGCTTGTCCAAAAACGATGCCGACATCTTCAACTGTATGGTGTCCATCTACCTCCAAATCGCCGTTGCAACGTACAAAAAGGTCGAAACCGCTATGCACGGCAAACGCCGTAAGCATGTGGTCGAAAAAACCGATCCCTGTCAAGATATCTGCCTTACCACTTCCATCCGCATTGATCGTGACAGCAATATCTGTTTCTTTGGTTTTTCTCGTAATTTCTGCGATTCGCATAGGTCGTTTCCTCCTGCTTTTTCATTGCGATTCCTCCGGCAACGAAACATGGGACATCTTCGCGTAGCGTTCCACTTTCTAGTTGTCGGAGCAATCGCGAATTTTCACCGCTTTCACGTGTGCCTCAAGACCTTCGGCTTCCCCGATGGTCACAATATCGTCCTTTGCCAATTCCAGTGCTTCCTTTGTATAACAAGTATAACTCATTCGTTTTACGAAATCATAAACGCCGAGGGGAGAAGCATATCTTGCCGTCCCGGAAGTTGGAAGCACGTGATTGGTTCCCGCATAATAATCGCCAAGCGGCTCCGGACTATACGGTCCGAGGAAGACGGACCCTGCATTTCGAATGCCACTCATCATTGCAAAGGGATCTACAGAATGAATCTCGAGGTGTTCAGGTGCGATTTCATTCGCAAGGTCAATCATTTCGTCCTCAGAACGGCACAAAACAATCATTCCATTCTCATTCATGGAGGCTTCTGCAATCGCTTTCCGACGCAACAGCGAAAGCTGGTTTTCCAACACTTCAGAGACTTTTATCGCCAATTTCTCATCTGTCGTAAGTAGGATTGCCGCCGATTTTTTGTCATGCTCCGCTTGAGAAAGCATGTCTGCCGCAATGTATTCAGGATTTCCGGTTTTATCCGCGATGATTACAATTTCGCTCGGTCCCGCGACCATATCGATGTCTACCTGTCCAAAAAGCAACCGTTTCGCTGTTGCAACATAGAGGTTTCCCGGTCCGACAATTTTATCGACCCGCGGGATGCGTTCTGTTCCATACGCCAATGCGGCGACGGCTTGCGCCCCGCCACAGAGAAAAATGCGATCGACACCGGCAAGATAGGCAGTCGCAAAAATTTCCCGATTTTCTTTTGGCGTCGTCATGATGAGATTTTCCACCCCTGCAATTTTAGCGGGAATCGCATTCATGAGAACTGTGGAAGGATAGGCAGCGGTTCCTCCGGGAACATACAGCCCGACGGTTGTAAGACCTCTGACGATTTGCCCCATAACGACATTGTTTTCGCCTTTCATCTCATAGCCATATACCTTTTGCTTTTCATGATAAGTGCGTATATTCTCTGCGGCATGGATGATCGCCTTTCGAAAGTCGTCATCCACCTCTTCAAAAGCGCGACGCATTTCTCCCCGTCCGATTTCGAAAACTTCCGGGAAAAATCCGTCAAATCGCTCCGAATACATGCGAAGCGCGTCATCACCGCCCGTCCGAACAGCTTCGAGAATTTCACGCACCAAAGCTTCGACCTCTGCCAGGTCTTCATTCACGTCACGTTTGCAAAGATCGTTCACCGCCTGTTTTGCGCTGCCTGTCTGATTTCCCTTTATAATCTTAATCAACGAATCACCTCTCCAATGCGCCGGGATATCTCTTCAATCGCAGCTTTCTTGAGTTTCATACTGCTTACGTTTACAATGAGGCGCGCCGATATGCGCCGAATATCTTCGATGACTTCAAGTCCGTTTTCGCGTAATGTCGTCCCGGTTTCCACAATGTCCACAATACCGTCTGCCAGATGCAGTAGCGGTGCAAGTTCAACAGATCCTTCAATTTTAATGATGTCTACATCCATGCCTTTGCTTTCAAAATAAGACGCTGCGACATTGGGGTATTTTGACGCAATCACACGAGATCCATACGCCTCGTAAAAATCGGTGCCTTTGGGTACGGCCAGCGCAAATTTGCATACGCCGATGCCCAAATCTAAAATTTCATAGTACGTTCCGCCATGCTCAACGATGGTATCCTTGCCCACGATGCCGATATCGCAAACACCGTGTTCCACATAGGTAATGACATCCGGGGCCTTCGCAAGAAAAAGTTCGATATTCGTTCCCGGAATGGAAATGAGCAGCTTTCGTCCCTTGTCGCGAACGACGGAACAGTCGTATCCTGCCGTCTCTAAAATCTTGACGAAGTCCTCTTCGAGGCGACCTTTTGTGAGGGCAATGCGAACTTTCCCGCTGTCAAGTGAAATGCTTGCCGCATTCTGATCTGTCTTCTCCTTTTGCGCCTTGAGCGTCGCTGCGGAAATAAGATCGATGTTGAGCGCGAACCCTGTAGCAGGTAGCGTTTCCCCAAAATCCGACAACAGGTCGTCGTAGCGTCCACCGGAGAGAACCGGCATTCCGGTGCTTTCCATGTAGCCTCTAAAAACGAGCGAGCTGTAATACTCCGCTTGATTCACAACGCCGAAGTCCAGCATCACGCTCTCCGAGAATCCCATATTCTTCAGTTCGGATAGCAATCGTTTCAGATAGTCCAGAATCTTTGTAAGCGCGGGATCGTAGCCTTCTGTAATGCGTTCCGCTTCGGAAAGCGCATCCGTCGTACCAAACAATGCGGGAAGCTTCCGGAGAATTTCCGCGGTGCGACTATCGCCGAAACGTTCCAAAACATCGCCGAGTCCCGCATAATTCTTCGCTGCAATAAGCCTGTGAATCTTGCTTTTTTCATCCTCATCTGCATGAAGTTGCGTCATGAGCAAATTATAGATTCCAACATGCCCGATTTCGATCCGCGCCGGTGCAGAAGATGCCGCCTTTAACGCCTCCATGGCCATCGCAAGAATTTCTGTATCGGATTCGAATGTGGCATCACCGATCCGCTCGACACCCATCTGCATCATCTCTGCGCTCTGCCCACGCAATGCCTCGGATTGGCGATACACACGCTGTGCATAGTATAGGCGAATCGGAAGCGCGTGCCCCTTCAGCTTCGTGGACACAAGCCGTGCAATCGGAATGGTACTATCCGGACGAACCGTAAGCATACGTCCCTTCCAGTCGGACAATTTGTACACACTTTCCGGTGGAATATAGTCTGCACGCGATGCAAAGACGTCATAAAACTCAATGCCGGGCGTCCTTACTTCGCGATATCCGCGGTCCGTAAAAATGGTTCGCAGCTTCTCTGTAAGCTCATACTGAGCTTCGCACTGCTCAAAAATGATATCTCCGCTTCCGGATGGTGTAATTTTGTTGTTCTTTCCCATTCTTTTCCCTCAAACGATAGACGATCCCGGTTGGTAACGATTCAATCTTTGGGTAGTTTATCACGCTAAAGCGATAAAGTCAAGAAGCGAGCTTCAAACAAATGAATCGATCTTGCCCACTGATAAAATCTTTCTATAGAATATGGTATACTATTTTACAGAAACCCGCGCCCATCCTTGGCAAGGGATTTTAAAACATTTACTGTTGCATCTGCGTGGGGATATGAATCGAAGCGATCTAAAAGTTATCATTGGGGGTCTCGACCTAAAAAGACGGAGCGAAAGAAAGCGTTTCTTAAATGCTTTTGTCACGAACAGCCGTCTCATGGGCGTTCTCGTCCTCTACCTTCATTGGGAACTCGAATCTTATTACAGCACGGATGGCGATGACCGCAGTTTCCATCAATTTTTCTACATTGAAACGACGGAGGAAGGCATTGAATCGTATCGTAGCTTCTACGGCAACGACGCTGCCGCCCTGCTCGAAATCGAACAGACATTACTCGGTGGTCTCGGTGCCGATCGAATCGATATTACGGAACGTGAGGCGCGCCTTCTCCTTCAAGAATATGTTGACTATAATAAACGCTTTGACACACCGTTGCCCGAGGGGTTTGAAGAATGCGATTTTCTCTTGCGTGATCCTATCATCGCAAACCCGCAGGAAAAAGAAGATCTTTTCCAAAAAACCTGTGTCCCCTTAGACAACAACTATCAAATGATTCATTACTTTCTGATGCGATATTTCGCCGGAGACGCCGACGCAGTGCGCATTCTTTCAACAGATGCCATTGCCGACTCCCTTTCAAGCAAAGACTATAATGATACACTGTGCCTCAATCAAATTGAAACGCGTACCGACCCAAATGGGCAACTCGTCTATCTTTGTGAGTCGCTCATCGAATCGGATGTTATGCACCGTATTGTGACATCCGAACTGCATGTGAAAGATAAACAGGTTCATGAATTCCATCGACTTTCGATGTTCCGTATCTCGCCTGCCGAAACGGCAATGAAGCTAGAGCGCCCGGAATTTGTTACCGTTTACGAAATCATGAACGACGCCGGACCGATCAAACAATTTCTGGACGACAAATATGTAGGTGCATTGAAACGCGATACCGAGATCGGTCGCCTCTATTTAAATTTTAATGAACACAACAATCACTTGAACGGTACGCTGTATCGACTCAACGATGATGTAAAAGGCATGCTCTATATCACGGATGAAAGGCAGCTCGTAATTGCAACCTACTCCCTTGCCCAAATACATCGTCTTGAAAAAGAACTCCATGCGATGCCGTTTTCGAACGAACTCATACCCATTGCAAAATATGAGTTCAAAGAAGATGTGTTCTACGATTTTGTTAAAAACGAAACAGGAGACTTTATTCTTTTCGTCGAATATCTCTGCGACTTTGATCCGGAGTTTGACCCGGAGGAGGATTGATATGCAATACCGTACAAATCCCAAAAACGGAAAGAATTATTCTTTACTCGGGTTTGGCGCAATGCGTCTCCCGCAAAACAGTGCAGATCCGGGTGACATAAACATTGCGGCATCGGTCGAAA
>JAITTH010000094.1 GCA_031287295.1 Eubacteriales Family XIII. Incertae Sedis bacterium | reverse complement strand
GTGATGCGGGAAATGGGTCTTCCAGCGATGAATCAAACTCGGTGGCACCGGTTGCGCGCCGATGTGCATGAGTCGCCAACAGTGCAAATCGAGGTGCTCTAAATCGATTTCTCCGGACTCAATCACCTCCAAAATGTCCTGCGCCCAAGGAACAAGCAACCAAACAATGGTCGCCTTTTCCGATGCGGCGGTTTCAAGAATCCACTTCGGGTCTGCCCCTTTGAGGATAATCGTGCGTCCGGCACTCATCAAATTCCCGAACCAATGCATTTTCGCTCCGGTATGATACAGCGGAGGAATGAGAATAAAAACGTCATCTTTTTTCTGTTGATGATGTGCGTACTCTGTTTCCGCAGCAGAATATAAACTGCTTTGCGTGTGTAGAATCGCTTTTGGAAAGCCTGTCGTTCCCGAAGAGTAGTAGATGGCAGCATCGTCTTCTTCCCGAATATCCACATCCGGCTTGTCTGAAGGGAATTTTACATTCTCTTTTTCGTAACTGAATGCGTATTCCGGAACGTCCATGCCCACAAAAATGTACTGTTCAATTTTAGAAAGCATCTGCTTGATCGGCGAAATGCGTTCCGTAAATTCGGTTCCAAAAATAAGAACCGAAACATCCGCGAGGTTTAGACAATACTCTATTTCTTCCGATGTGTATCTGAAATTCAGCGGGACAACCGTCGCCCCCGAACGAAGAATACCGAAATAAATCGGCAACCATTCCAGACAATTCATCAGTAGGATGGCGACCTTTTCCCCTTTGCGAATGCCTTTTGCACGAAGCATATTGGCAACCCGGTTCGCGGTGTCGTCGAACTCTCGCCACGTCAATTCACGGCGAAAATGCACGGAACGACCACCTTCGACCAATTCGTATTCCTGCCACTTTAGATCTGTTTTATCTTCTACGCTCGGATTTAACTCGATGAGCGAAATTTCATCTCCATAGTTTGTCGCGTTTCGCGCCAAAAGTTCGGTCAATAACATATATCTGCAGTCTCCTTGTTCCTACAAATCCTACAATACTACAATCTGCACAGTATTCTTATTATAGTAAAAAAAATATTCATAAGCAAACGCAAAGGGCAGCCCGACCTTACAAACGGACAACCGCTTCCTTAGGAGCAGGGCAGGTTGCCTATTTTTTGCCAAACAGAGAATCATGGCTACAGATTCCTCTATAATTGCAATAATCACATGCCGTGCGCGGTCCGCCACCGGGTGCGGTTAATTTCTTCGCTTTCATGGGTGCGGCATCAATCTTTCCCCTAAGAATGTCGTTGCCAAGGATTTCTATCTTGTTTGCAACCGCATGACGGAGCTTGCCCAATAATTCCGGATCGCATTATTTTGATTTTCCTCCGGCACCTTCTTCCGCTTCGGTAACTTCAAGCGCAATCCCTTCCGGCTTAAAACCACGCTGCACCTCCAAAACCAAATCTGCGCTCAGCGCCTCATTGATGTGTGGTTCCTTTGCTTTGAAATAAAACACTCCGGCAGGTTTGTACCTGGCACTCACCGCTTGCAGATAAGTCATGAGTTGCATTTGCCAACCTTGCATTACATCGTCCGGACTGAATTTTTCCGCACCGGTCTTGTAGTCGATAACGCGCACATAATCTCCGCGAAGCACATCGATTCGGTCGATTCTTCCGCGGATCATTACATGACCTTCTACATCGCTTCCCTTAACCATGATCGGTGGAAAACGACCATTGCGTGCAAAATCTGTCTCGAAATACATTTGTTCAATCTGCCCTTCACGTATTTGACGCGTAATCGCCCATGCGGCATCGGCCACGATTCTCCCCATGCGTTTGGAGCGATATCGTTCGATGGGTCCACGATGAAACAGTCCGCCCTCAAAATCTCGAATCGTCTCAGAAAAAAGGGTCTCCACCATCTGGCGGGATTCCCCTTCCGAAAGGGTCTGCCAACGCGAGTCCGGGTCGGATACACTCCGTGTATTCTGCTCCATTTCCTGCCCATAGGTCATGAACACGTGATGAAACACATCTCCCGTATGCCGGCTGTCGAGTTCAAATACACGATCTTCCTCAAGCTTGAGCCCATATCGTAAAAACCACGAAAAGGGGCATCGACTGTACAACTCAAGTGCAGAAGATGAAAGTTGGATTTCGCCTAAGCGTGCAAGGAAGCTCGCATCAATGCGGGCATGTTTCCCTTCAAACAGCATTCCGTTGCGTACTTTATCCAATCGGGCTTTGTAGGTCTCGGAATCGGCAAACCATCTGTAAACACCACGCCAGGCAGGTTCGATTTCTTCTTGCTCTCCAAAACGAACGTTTCCTGCCACCTCTGCAAGCCTTCGTGACAAATGCGTCATGGCTTCTGCCGGAGCCTGAATTGCATCGGGCAACCCGGTTTCTGCGTTATCCGAAAAATCTGTTGCAACAGGGAGTGTTGGGAACATTTCTGTAAGTCTTCGGAAAACATTGGAAGGTCGTAGGTCTTTCCCGTTTGCGTCGGATGCCGCATAACTGACATACAAAAAGTCCGAAGCTTTCGCCAAATTGCGGTAAATGGCAAGCTGTTCTTCCAGCAAAACCGTATCATCGCTTCGCCCGAGAAAAAACCCGCTTTGCTCCAGCCTTAGTTTTTCATCGCTGCTGATGATGCCCTTTTCCTCTTCTGATGCGGGAAGCAGGCCATCGTTGGCACCCAGAATAAAGATTGCCTTTACACGACCTCTGCGTGTACGCTGCATGGTCCCAAGCACAATTTGGTCTTTGCCTGGTGGAAGAACGCCCATATTCATGGACTCAAAGCCTGTTCGCAAAACCAGCGCATACTCGGCACGCGACATGGGAAGATCGCCAATCGCAACCTTCATCTGGAAGAGGACATCCAAAACCATCTTCCACACCCCGCGCATTTCATCGGCTTTGTCCACACGCCCCTGCGTTTCTTCTTCTTCCGCCATTCTTTCAATGGCATTGGGAAGCATAGCATCTTCCACAAGAAATCGATACAGGCTATCGGTCTTCTCTGCAGCCGTGCCACTCTCTCGGTAGGCGTTCTCAAATGCCATAAGCAAGCGAATGACTTCTTTGCGCCCCTCGTTTAAAATCGGAAGTGTATTTTCATCGCCCCATTGGAAATCGGTTTCCCAGCGTTTCCCTTGAATTTTGTATCGCTTTGCGTATTTCTCCAGCGCTTCCCACAAATCTCGAGGCACAGGGGAAAGCCCTGTCTTCAACAACCGAAAAACGGAAGCAATGCTTCTCCCATTTGCAACAATTTCCGGCAGAAGCAACACATACTCCAAGACAGGATGGTGCAGGATGGTTCTTCGCTCATCCAGAAAAATCGGAAGATCAAAATCGGAAAAAACACGCTTGATCATCGGCGCACGAACCTTCATATCGTTGCACAGCAAAAGAATATCGTTGTACCGATACCCTTCATCGCGAACAAGGCGCCGAACCTCTGCAGCCGCCAGTTCAGCCTCAGCATAAAAATTCGCAGCGGCAGCAAACTTCAGAGAAGAAATACCTTTGTCCTTGCCGTCAAGCGAAGCAGGCTCGCCATTCCGTTTCGCCCCACACCAGACGCTCTCTATCGTTCGAATTTCCGAAGCACTTTCTTTTTGAAAGGCATCTTGAGAAGTCTCTTCAACAGACAGGATCTTTCCTTCTGTTCCGGCATTGGATGCTCGCTCGACAAGCTCATTTGCCATTTGGGTTGTCAATGAAAAAAATCGGAGTGAAAGGTCTCCTGTAATCAAGACCGATACGTGAACCGCTCGTTTTACAAGTTCAATCATGGTGTCCATGAGGGCAGGCGAAAAATAATCAAACCCACTGACCCATATCTCGGACTCTCGGATGAATTCCGAAGAGACAATTTTTGCCGTGAAGTTCTTGAGATAATCGGCCGCATCCAGTTGTTCTTTGCCCAAAATGTCATTGTAATCTGCATAGATGCGTGCCACGTCGCTGAGCTTTCGTCGAATCAGACTGTCTTCTCGCATTTTGCCTATGATTTCTTGCAAATCTCCCGGATCGATGTTGAAGTTCTTCATCTCCGTGATCATATTATCCATGCGCATAACAAATTGTGGGGAAGCTTCAAGATTGCGGAAAGATTCCATTTTGTTTTTATGGCGATGCAGGAGTTTTGAAAGCAGCATATACTTCCCGTATTTGCTGATGAAAATTTCGTTTCCGCCACCCTGCTCCGCAAAGATGCGACGCCCCAGAGAAGACATACTCAATATATCAAGCGTAAGAAATCCCGGAACTTGTAGATATTCAAAGGCATTCAATTCAGACTGTAGCGTAAATTGTTCCGGCACCAAGAGAAGAACGCGTTTGGTCCCTCCGGCATTCCTTTCGGAAATTTGGGAGATCGTTTGCCCGATTTCAGAAAAAAGAAATTTTTCTTTGTCCAGATTCTCCCGTGCCGTATGGATGGTAAGCATTTTCTTTACTTGTTACGTTCCGAAAAAAGCAGTTTCGCGCGGAAGGATATTTTTTGCGTGTTGCGTGCACCACCTTGAACATAAAGGATGCCCTTTTCCTCTGCGGATCGATCTATACCCATAATCAGAATATCGCCTCCACGAACTTCGTTTACAAAATTAATCTCAATCTGATCGATTTTGTGTTGTTCAATAAAGTCTATTCCAAGCGAATCCATGATGAGATCCATATATCTCGTATTGTTGAGGTGCATATTGAAATCGATGTAGCTATACGAGATTTTGCGTTCTCCGGCATAAACCGGATTGCCACTGGGCTTCACCTTTCCGGCGCCTTCCTTAATGGCGCGCTCTTCTATGGGCTCCATCTTTGCGTAACTGAGTTGGGCATCTTTTACGATTTCCCGTTTCTCGTAGTCCATAATGATCCATATGGAAGCAGCCCGAGCAAGGACCTTGCCGTAAGTGTCTCGAAGAAGAAAGTCTCTCTCATGTTGCACCGAAGGTTGCTGTGGCCATGTCTCCAATGTAAAAGTCTCATACATCGTCGGCATTCGAACAATATCGATGCGCAACCGCATCAGAATCCATGCCATCCCTTTTTCATTGAGAAGTGTGCTTCCCGCACCAAGATTTTCCGCATGCGTCCCGGCAATATCCTGCAAATAACAGGAAAGTGCGCTAAGGCTCAATTCCTTGCGGAAGTCGATGTCACGGTCGGTAACCCGAAAAGTTTGTTTGTAAATGGTAACAGGCTTTACAAGCTCTTCGATCGGCTTTTCTTCCGGGGTTTTATTCATTTCAACTCCTCTAAAATCTCCCAAACGTCTTCCGCATCATGAATTACGAAATCCGGTTTGTTTTCGCCAACTCGCATGGCCTCCGGTAGGGGTAAACTCCAATGGACCAAGATGGAAAGAATTCCGGCATTGCGAGAACCCTGAACATCGTATTCACTGTCCCCGATCATAAGTGTTCTGTCCGCAGTCGAGTCAAGCATTTTCAGTGCTGCAAAAAATGGCTCCGGGGCAGGCTTGATCTGCGGAATATCTTCCGGCGTAATCAAACAATCGAATACGGAAAGCAATCCATATTTGTTGAGGCCTTGCTCAAGTGACGATCGCAGTCGAGACGTAACGATACCAAGTCGATATCCTTTTTCTTTCAATTCCATCGCCAACTTATCCATCCCGGGATAAAGGTCGATTTCATTGAGGTAAATGTCGCGTTGACACGCACGATACGCATTCACAATTTCTTCGGCATCTTGCCCAGGAAAAAGCCGCTCGACAGACAGGCGCACCGGCTCCCCCAGGAATGTGTTCAGAAAATCGTCCTCAACGGACTGGTTTGCATAATGATGAAAGACGTACCGCCACGCTTTTTTGATGGGTGATTCCGTATCCATCAGCGTACCATCATAATCAAATAAGATTGTGTTTATTTTCATTTTTGTTTCAACTTTTCATTGATAAACAGGTCGATATCGCCATCCATAACCGCTTGGACATTCCCATTTTCTACATCTGTTCGGTGGTCTTTTACGAGTGAGTAGGGATGAAAAACATAGGATCGAATTTGGCTTCCCCAAGTAATTTGGCTATAATCTCCTGCCAATTCTTCTACTTTTTCCTTATGCTCCTGCTCCGCCAATTCGACGAGCTTGGATTTCAAGATGCGCATTGCGACATCCCGGTTCTGGTGCTGCGAACGCTCATTTTGGCATGTCACCACGATGTTTGTCGCCAAATGCGTGATGCGAATGGCAGAATCTGTTTTGTTTACATGCTGCCCACCTGCACCACTGGAGCGAAACGTGTCTACGCGAATGTCGTCGGGTGAAATATCCACCTCGATCTCATCGTCAATTTCCGGCATTACATCTACGGAAGAGAAGGATGTGTGCCTGCGCGCGGAAGAATCAAAAGGCGAAATTCGTACGATGCGGTGCACGCCTTTTTCATTTTTTAAATACCCATAGGCGTAGTTTCCCTCTACAGAAAACGTCGCACTTTTAATGCCCCCTTCGTCGGAATCTTGCTTGTCGAACATCTTGGTCTTGTAACCGCGTTTTTCTGCCCAACGCAAATACATGCGCAAAAGCATTTCTGCCCAGTCTTGCGCATCTGTTCCGCCCGATCCGGCATGAATGGAAACGATGGCATGATTGGCATCGTATTCCCCATCCAGTAAGGTTTTTAACCGAACGTCTTCGAGGGATTTTTTCCACGCCACAAAACTGTCTTGGGCTTCGACAGCAAGGGTCGCATCTTCCTCTTCATCCGAAAGCGCAATCATCACTTCGACTTCTTCCAGCTCTTCCGCCAAGCGCTCGTATCCCAGAACCTTATCTTCTAAGGCTTTCTTCTCTTTCAACAACTTGCTGGCTGCCCGGTGATCTTCCCAAAAGGTTTCCTCTTCGGACAATTTTGTTATTTCATCGAGGCGTTCCTTTAGACTTGTCAACTGTAGTGCCTCGCCCACCTCATTCAGACCGGCTTTCGCTGTTGGCAATTCATATTTTATTTGTTCTGTTTCCAGCAATGCTATGGTTCCTTATCTTTCGTTTATTGTGCGTCTTTTCCGCAACAATTTTTGTATTTTTTCCCCGACCCACATGGACAGGGATCGTTCCTGCCAACCTTTACTTCTGTGCGTCGCACCGTTTCCGGTCTCTTTTCGCGCTCGGGCACATTGGCAGCTTTCGGGATGTTTCCGCTCGATGCCAAGGCTGCCACACGACCTGCACCGCTTGCCATGTGACTCGCTGCATCCGTATCGGAAAGCTCTTTTTCGCCGGAGGTCACTTGCTTTCTCTCCGTCTTCGTTTGCTCCGTCACATTAAAGCAGAATCGAACGGTATCTTCCTTGATGGATTCTGTCATCAACTCAAACATGTCGAAGCCCTCTTGCGCGTATGCGCTCGCCGGGTCCTGTTGCCCGATTGCCCGAAGACCGATTCCATGGCGAAGTTGGTCCATCGCATCAATGTGGTCCATCCACTTGCTGTCGATGACATGAAGCAGAATCTTGCGCTCAAGATCACGCATGATTGTCTCGCCGATTTCCGCTTCCTTTTCCTCATAAAGTCGCTGCATTTTTTCTTGAATGCTTTCCGTAAGGCTTTCCGGGGTAAGCACATCCAGCTCTTCCTGCGTATACGCATCGGTTTCGTATGCGCGACTGATCTGCCTGAGGGTGTTATCCAGATTGTCAAAATCCCACTCCTCCGCGTATTTCGCGCCCATGACCGCATTGTCCACCGCCTCGTCGATTAACGCCTCACACATCGAAAGTACACGCTCGCGCATATCTTCCCCTAAAAGAACGCGACGACGATCGGCATAAATAACTTCACGCTGTTTGTTCATAACATTGTCGTACTGGAGCACGTATTTACGTGCGGAGAAATTGCGTCCTTCCACACGTTTTTGAGCATTTTCTATCGACTTACTCAAAACGCCCGCTTCAATGGGTTGATCTTCTTCCATGCCGAGCCGGGAAACGATTGCCTGCATCCGTTCTCCGCCGAAAAGCCGAAGAAGCTCGTCTTCCATAGAAATGTAGAACTGCGTTGAACCCGGATCTCCTTGACGTCCGGAACGCCCACGGAGCTGATTGTCGATTCGTCTGGACTCATGTCGCTCAGAGCCGATGATATGCAGTCCTCCGAGCTCTACAACTTTTTGTTGTTCCTCTTCTCGTTCTGCTTTGAATTTTGCGAAAATCTCTACATATTGTGCGCGCGCAGCGAGAAGCTCTTCGTCCTCGCTCGGAACGAGGCTTGATGCAAATGAAATCGTTTCTTCATCGAAGCCATTCTTACGCATCTCGCGCTTTGCCTCAAACTCCGGGTTGCCACCGAGCAGAATGTCTGTTCCGCGACCTGCCATGTTCGTTGCAATGGTGACCATGCCGAAGCGCCCTGCCTCTGCAACGATTTGCGCTTCCTTATCGTGTTGCTTGGCATTGAGCACATTGTGTTTGATGCCCCGTTTTCTCAGCAACGAAGAAAGCAGCTCCGATTTTTCGATGGAAATGGTGCCGACGAGAATGGGTTGTCCTGTATCATGTACAGCGACGATGTTTTCTATGATTGCCGAAAACTTCCCTTTTTCGGTCGAATAGATGGAATCGTCCATATCTTTGCGAACAACAGGGCGGTTTGTGGGAATGACCACGACATCCATATTGTAGATATCCCGAAATTCATCTTCTTCGGTCTTCGCCGTACCCGTCATGCCGGAGAGCTTCTGATACATGCGGAAATAGTTCTGAATCGTAATGGTTGCGAGGGTCTTCGATTCTTGTTTTACGGTAAGACCTTCCTTGGACTCAATCGCCTGGTGCAAACCGTCGCTGTAACGCCGACCAAACATGAGGCGTCCCGTAAATTCATCGACGATAATAATTTCGCCGTCCTTGGAGACATAATCCACATCTCGCTTCATGATGAAATTGGCTTTTAGTGCCTGCAAGATATGATGGTTGATTTCCATGTTTTCGGGGTCGGAAAAATTCTCAATATGAAATTCCTTTTCCGCTTTTTTGATGCCCCGATCCGTAAGATTTACGGTCCGATCTTTTTCGTCGAGAATGTAGTCGCCGGACTGTTCCCGTTCTTCGTCTATGGATTTTTTCCCCGGCAAACTACGTTGATCCGGATCCTTTGGCGGAGCAGCGGTGAGCCCACGGACAAATTTATCGGCCCGCTTGTACATATCGGTGGATTTCTCCCCCTGCCCGGAAATGATGAGCGGTGTACGCGCTTCGTCAATGAGAATGGAGTCCACTTCGTCCACGATTGCGTAATTCAGCGGTCTCTGCATCAGCTGCTCTTCGTAAATTGCCATGTTGTCACGCAGATAATCGAATCCGAATTCATTGTTGGTTCCGTATGTGATATCTGCCTGATAGGCGGCTTTTCGCGCTTCGTTTGTGATTCCGTGAACGACACAGCCTACCTTAAGCCCCAGGAACTGATAGAGCTTTCCCATCCACTCCATATCGCGGTATGCGAGGTAATCGTTGACGGTAACAACATGTACGCCTTGCCCGGAAAGCGCGTTGAGATACGCCGCAAGCGTGGCAACCAGTGTTTTTCCTTCACCGGTTTTCATCTCGGCAATTCTGCCCTGATGCAGTGCAATTCCGCCGATGAGCTGAACAGGGAAGTGCTCCATCCCCAAACTTCGACGCGCACCTTCACGACAGATGGCAAACGCCTCCGGCAGAATATCGTCTAAACTTTCGCCCTCTGCCACACGCTGCTTAAACTCGACCGTTTTTTCCCGCAGCTGCGCATCGGTGAGGGGCTCAACGTCCGGCTTCATCGCGACAATTCGCTCGGCGATTTTTTCTATTTTACCAACCTCACGTTTGTTGAGATCGGGCAATATCTTTCCAAAAAGACCCATGGATGTTTACCCTTCCACAAACTCGCCGTAGATGGATCGGACCGCATCTTCAAAGTCCTTATTTTCCACGCCGATAATAATATTCATTTCGCTGCTTCCCTGATCAATCATACGAATGTTGATGTCTTTCTTCGCCAATGCCGCGAAAAGCCGCGCCGAAACGCCCGGTGTTTTTGCCATGCCGCTTCCAACGGTCGCAATCAATGCCATCTCTTCGAAAACTTCGACAGAATCTGCCTGCGTTTTTTTTCGAATGTCTTCTACAATGTCGTCCAGTTTTCCTTCAAGTTGTTCGCTTGCCATGACGACAGAAACGGTATCGATGCCGCTGGGAATGTGTTCAATCGATACATCGTAATCTTCTAAGATAGCGAGAATGCGCTTGATGAATCCAAGCTCTATGCTCATCATGTTTTTGTAGATGGCAATAACCGTAAAATCTTTGCTTCCGGCGATACCCGTTATAATTCTCCCATCCGTATAGGGGGCGTCGGAAAGAATTTGCGTACCCGGATCGTGTGGCGCATTTGTGTTTCGAATATGAATCGGTATCTCCGCCTGACGTGCGGGATAAATCGCGTTTTCATGCAAAACGGACGCACCCATATAGGACAATTCACGCAATTCCAAGTAGGAAAGCGTATCGATTCCCTTTGGGTTTTTCACAATACGCGGGTCGGCCATCAGAAATCCCGAAACATCGGTCCAGTTTTCGTAGACATCGGCATTTACCGCCTGTGCGACAACGGCACCGGTAATATCCGAACCCCCGCGAGAAAAAGTCCTGATGTTGCCGTTCGGCAACGTTCCGTAAAATCCCGGCAAAACCGCGCATTTGTGCTTTGCCAACTCGCCACCGAGCTTCTCGTTTGTTTCTTCGGAAAGGAATCGTCCTTTGCTGCTAAAACAAACCAGCCCTTCCGCATCCACAAAATCGTAGCCCAGAAAGGCTGCAACAATGCGCGCACTCAGATATTCTCCACGACTTGCAATATAATCTGCGGAAGGATTCTTGCGCAGATCGGATTCGATTTCCGCAAGCGCAGCTTCGATTCCGGCGTCTACGCCCAGTTCCTGTTCTAATGTCAAAAACCGTTCTTTCACGATGGAAAACACCGATTCATACGGCGCATTTTGTTCCAGATGGGTTTTGACCAAATAGAGTAAATCTGTAATTTTGCTGTCTTCTTTGAATCGTTTCCCCGGTGCGGAGACGACTACGAATCGTCTTTCCGGATCTTCCTGAATGATTTCCGCTGTCTTCCGAATTTGTCCGGCGTCTGCTACGGATGTTCCACCAAATTTTGCTACTTTTGTTCCCATGCCCTTGTTCTCTTTCTGCTACAATTGTTTTGCTGCTGCTTTCAGCGAATCAACGCGATCAATCCTTTCCCAGGATAAATCGAGATCCGACCGACCAAAATGTCCGTATGCCGCCACTTTGCGGTAAGTCGGCTTCCGTAAATCGAGATCGCGAATAATCGATGCCGGTCGAAAATCGAATTCTTTCTTTACAATTTCCGACAAAACATCATCGGGGACGATTCCCGTTCCATCCGTATCCACCCAGATGGAAAGTGGCTCCGCCATACCGATTGCGTAGGAAAGCTCAATTTCGCAACGTTTGGCAAGCCCGGCTGCGACAATATTTTTTGCTGCATACCGTGCTGCATAAGATGCCGATCGATCTACTTTGGTCGGATCTTTCCCGGAAAAACAACCTCCGCCATGCTTTGCATAGCCACCATAGGTATCTACAATGATTTTCCTTCCCGTGAGACCGCTATCGCCTGCCGGTCCACCAATTTCAAAGGAGCCGGTTGGATTCACATAGTATTTCACTTCGCTGTCGAGCAGTTCCTGCGGTATCGTCGTCAGGACAACGTTCTCCCACAAATCTTTTTTGATCTGCGCTTGAGAAACACCCGCGTCGTGTTGTGCTGAAATAAGAACCGTATCGACACGCGTCACTTTTCCATCGTCGTATTCTACTGTAATTTGTGTCTTTCCGTCCGGGCGAAGATAAGGCAGCATTCCGTTTTTCCGGACTTCTGAAAGCTTCAGTGCAAGCTTCTGTGCAAGCGTTATCGGCATCGGCATCAATTCCGGTGTCTCGTCACAGGCAAAACCGAACATAATACCTTGATCGCCGGCACCCTCGACATCCACACCTTGTTTGATGTCGGGCGACTGCTCGTGAATCGACATGAGCACAGCAACTGTTTTATCATCAAATCCATATTCGCTTTTTGTATAGCCGATATCCCGAATCACATTGCGAATAATTTTTTGAATGTCCACGTAGGTTGTCGTCGTCACCTCGCCAACAACGACCGCCATTCCCGTTGCCACTATCGTTTCCACGGCAACGCGACCGAATGGGTCGTCCAAAAGAATCGCATCCAAAATGGCATCGGATATCTGATCGCAAACTTTATCAGGGTGCCCTTCCGTTACGGATTCGGACGTAAAAAATCTTTTCATTTTTATCCTCTGTACGAAAAATTTCTACAAGATTTACCCATGCGTTGCCTAGGTAAACATAGAATTACCAATGTTAAATTATATCACAAGACAGGGAAAACGTCATTTCAGATAGGGTGCTATCGCCACAAACGGAAGCCCCATTACATTTTCAATATCTCCATCCACTTCCGCGATGTTTTTTGACCAAGAAGACTGAATCGCGTAGGAGCCGGATTTGTCGAAGGGCGGTTCTTCACGGATGAAACGTCTTATTTCTTCGTCCGGATAGTCTTTGAAAATTACTTTGGTATCACAGGAAAACACCGTCTCCTCTCCGGAGGAAAGGTCAATCAAACAGACTCCTGTAAGGACATGATGTTCTGAATTGCGCAAATCGGATAATATCGCGAAGGCATCGGCCTCGTCTCTAGGCTTTCCAATGATGCGGTCTTTCACAACCACGGTATCTGCCCCGAGAAGGATGACACGTTCCGCAGGGGGAAGCGCATCGGGGTGTTCTTTCAGAAATTTTTGTATCGCACGCGCCTTTATCCGGGAAAGGAACTCTACAACTGCTGCAAACCCTTCTTTTTCGACTTCTTCCGGAATCGTCTCTTCCACATCAGAGGGAAAAATAATCGGATGAATCCCATGTCTTTCCAGAATTTCCTTGCGCCTTGGAGATGCCGACGCTAACACAATCAAAGGCGTCTTCAAATTCATGTTTTTTTCGCATTGATTCGAGAACGTCGCGACCTTCGGGCTGTTCCTTGTCGCGGGGCATCGGCATCTTCCGCCTCTGCATCGGCGTCATCGGACTGCACTTTAGTTGGTGCTGCATCGGCAGCAGCCTCTTTATCGTCTTTTTTTGCAGTAGGCTGCACTTTACTCGGTGTTGCATCGGCTACAGCCTTTGCATCAAGGGGTTTTTCGGCAGTGTCGGGTTTCGCTTCCGGTGTTTTCTCGGCTACAACCTCTGCCTCGAGGGCTTCCTCGTCGGCAATCACTTCATCGTCATCGGCTTTCTTTCCTTTCAGGAAGAACCTCTTTTTTTTGCTCTTATCCGGGGCTTCCGGGTTCTCTTCTATATTTTGTTTTTCCCTCAACCGTTCTTCGCGCTTTTCCATCTTGAGTTCAAGGCGCATCTCAATAATCGGTTCACGTTGCATTGCGCAGTACGACATCAACGCAGAGAGCATCAAGAAAAACGTTGCGACATCGAGCACATAACACGCAAGAATAAGTGCGGCCGTAATCAGCCCAAAATCTCCGGAAAAAGTATCCATCATATGGAGATAGGCAAGGTATGCTGCATCTGCAATAAAATAAAGAATGGAAATGACGATGGTAATCACCGCAATGATTTTCGCAAGGAGCAAATCGGATTTAATGATGATGCACAAAAGATAGACGCCCATGAGGAATGCCTGTAGGAACATCGGAATAAAGACAAATTTATCAAGTGCGTCATAAGGATCTTGCAGAATCGCCTTGAAAGGACGCAGTTTCTGCACAAGCATGATCGCAGACACGACGTATACGCCAAAAGTGGGAATCAGGACAAATCGAAGCTGCTTTTTTTCACCTGCGCCACGTGTAAGAAAGACCAAGACAATGACAGGACAAAACAGAAGGAGAAATCCCAGAAGATAGCCGAAACTGTTTGCATCACCGCCCGCATCGACAAAGTCACTCATTCCGGAAATCTTTGCCTGCACAGGATTCCAGTAGTATCGGGTCATGATGTTTAGGATTAATTGGATAATAGCGAGAAATATTAGGGTGCTGCTTGTGATCAGGTTTTTCTTCCAGAAATAACGATCATCCATCTCTCATCTGTTCCTTTCAAACGATATCCTATTTATTATATCTGTTTTTTATAGGAAAGTGACTGTTTTTTCCTTCTTTTTCATGACATTCCTTTTACGATTTTCTGACTGAATCACATCAAAAAAGCGACTGAGATATTTCCCGGTCGCTTTTTTTCTTTTTATTGCTTTCTTTCTGAATGAATTTTGAACCGCTCTTGCGAAGTCCTTACATCATTCCGCCCATTCCACCCGGCATAGGTGGCATAGCAGGTTCATCACTCTTTGCTTCTACGACCGAAGACTCTGTCGTGAGAAGAAGCGAGGAAACCGACGCTGCGTTTTGCAGGGCAGAGCGCGTTACCTTCAGCGGGTCTACGATGCCGGCTTTGATCATATCTTCGTATATTTCAGTTGCCGCATTGAAGCCGATGCCCTTCTTGCTTTCTTTTACTTTCGCAATGACAACGCTACCTTCGTGACCTGCGTTTTCTGCAATCTGACGAACCGGTTCTTCCAAAGCACGTTCAATAATTTGAGCACCTGTTTTCTCATCGCCCAAAAGGGTTGCAACATACTTCTTTACGGCAGGAATGACATTGGCAAGTGCCGTTCCACCGCCGGCAACAATACCTTCTTCAACACCGGCTTTTGTGGAGTTCAGTGCGTCTTCCATGCGCAGCTTCTTCTCTTTCAACTCGATTTCTGTCGCCGCACCAACTTTAATAACAGCAACGCCACCGGATAGTTTCGCAACGCGTTCACGAAGTTTTTCTTTATCAAAATCGGATGTTGCAACATCAATCTGTGCACGAATGGACGCGACGCGTGCTGCGATGTCTTTCTTGGAGCCGGCACCGCCAACAATCGTCGTATTGTCCTTGCTGACTTTAATCGTAGATGCCGTACCGAGCATATCGACCGTAACTTCTTTTAAATCATAACCCAGGTCTTCGCTAATGACGGTGCCGCCCGTAACGACCGCAAGATCTTCCATCATTGCTTTTCTTCTGTCACCAAAACCCGGAGATTTTACAGCGACGCAGTTGAAGGTTCCCTTGAGTCTGTTAACGATCAGGGTGGTGAGCGCTTCACCTTCAACGTCTTCCGCTATAATGAGCAGGCTTCTTCCCTGCTGAACAATCTGTTCGAGTGTCGGGAGAAGATCTTGGATGTTTGAGATTTTTTTGTCTGTAAGAAGAATATACGGATTATCGAACACCGTCTCCATCTTTTCAGGGTCGTTGATGAAGTATGCGGAAAGGTAGCCACGATCAAACTGCATTCCTTCCACGACTTCCAGCGTCGTATCCATCGAACGACTCTCTTCCACCGTGATAACGCCATCCTTACCAACTTTTTCCATGGCTTCTGCGATCATATCGCCAACCAGTGCATCACCCGAGGAAACGGCACCGACCTGTGCGATTTTCTCTTTTGTATTCACAGCGTTTGCACTCTTTTGCAGCTCTTTTACCGCAACTTCCGTGGCACCCTGAATTCCGCGTTTCAGAATCATCGGATTTGCGCCTGCCGCAACATTTTTGAAGCCTTCTTTTACAATAATCTGTGTGAGCAGCGTGGCTGTTGTCGTTCCATCGCCGGCAACATCGTTGGTCTTTGTTGCAACTTCTTTCACGAGCTGTGCGCCCATATTTTCAAAAGCATCTTCCAGCTCAATTTCTTTGGCAATGGTGACACCATCGTTTGTGATGAGCGGACTACCGTATTTGCGTTCGAGCAATACATTGCGACCTTTGGGACCAAGCGTAATTTTTACGGTGTCTGAAAGATGATCAACACCTGCTTGTAATTTTCTTCTGGCCTCTTCGCCAAAATTGATTTCTTTTGCCATGGTTCTTCTCTCTCCTTATTGTTGAATTTATTCTATATGATACAAAGATTGTATCCTTCCGACCAAACTACTTTACGGTTGCGTAGATATCGCTCTGACGCACAATTTTATATTCTTCACCGTCGTATTTCACGTCCATTCCGCCATACTGGCTAAAAATGACTTTGTCTCCCTCTTTTACGACAATTTTTACCTCTTCCGTTCCCGGACCTACCGCGATGACTTGCGCGATTTGAGGTTTTTCTTTTGCGTCTCCGGCGAGAATGATGCCGCCTTTTGTACGTTCTTCCGCCTCAACTCTTTTGATGACGATCCAGTCGTTAATCGGCTTAATTCCAAAACTCATTGCACTGAACTCCTTTCAATAAACAATCTTTTGTTAGCACTCATATCTGGTGAGTGCTAATTCATATTATGCGAATTCCCACCACTTGTCAATACTTTATTTTATTTTTCTAAAAATATGGATTGCTCGAACCCGGTTTGCGCGATTTTTTTAGGATGACTGTTCGAAAGGTCTGTCAAAATCCAATCTCTTGTAAAGTACCGGATTGGTGTGCAACATCTCTCGAATATAATAGAACAAACACTGTTGCGCGAAACCACCAAATTCGCCGTAATTGCGCGCTGCATAATCTTTGATGGCAGAAATGTTCTCTTCACCCATTCCATAAAGCCTATTCATGACGCGTTTCACCCAAACATCAATTGGGAAAACCTCCATTTTGCCCAT
>JAITTH010000092.1 GCA_031287295.1 Eubacteriales Family XIII. Incertae Sedis bacterium | reverse complement strand
GAATACGACAACTATGCGGCAAATGCGGGTGCAAGTCTCACAGCTGTTCGTGCCAATCCGCCAACGTTTGCACCGGATCTTGATGCCTTCGAGCAGACGATCAGCGAAAAGACAAAGGTTGTCATCATCAACTCGCCGAACAATCCGACGGGTGTTATTTATTCGGAAGAGGATATCAAAGGAATCGCGGAGGTTCTCGAGAAAAAACAGCAAGCATACGGGAAGGACATCTATATTCTTTCCGATGAACCCTATCGGGAACTTGTTTATACCGACAAGACCGTACCGTATGTGACAAAGTATTATAACAACACAATCGTAGGCTATTCGTTCAGCAAATCTCTGTCTTTGGCGGGCGAACGCATCGGTTATGTTGTGGTTCCTTCTGAGGCGGCAGACAGCAAAAACATCTTGGCAGCGACGAACGTTTTAACGCGCACGCTAGGCTTTGTCAATTCGCCGGCACTTATGCAGCTTGTGGCGGCAGACTGTATCGGCATTACAACCGACATTGGAAACTACAAGACAAATCGTGATGAACTCTATCATGGACTTTCTTCGATTGGTTACGAATGCGTGGAACCGGAGGGTGCGTTCTATCTGTTTGTTAAGGCGCCAACGGAAGACGATTTGGAATTTTCCGAGCGTGCAAAATCTTATCAGATTGCCCTTACACCCGGACGTGTGTTTGGTGCACCGGGATATTTCCGCCTCGCATACTGCACGGCACACGAAAAAGTGAAGCGTTCACTTCCGAAATTCAAAGAGCTGTGGGAGAGTTATAGATAAACAGAGGTCGTACGAAGCAATCGTACAACTGAAAAGGAAGTCGTCTGACGGTAAACGCTACAATACGGATGTTGCAGATAACGAAGCCAACGCTTTTTGAAGTTTCTCGCAGATGTACCGAACATCTGCTTCCACAAGGTTTGTGGAACAAGGAAGGTTTAGGATGTGCTTTTCGTAATCCTCTGCCTGTTCAATCAAATAGTTCGTACAATTCACGTAAGGGGTTTGTGTGTGATTGAGTTTCCAAACAGGACGGCATTGAATGCCCTCTTCTATGAGTCGCGCCATGAGACGGTTTCGGGTCTCTCCCGGTGCGGATTCCGGCAAATCGTCTACGTATAGCGCATAAAACCAATGATTCGGACGTGTTCCGGGGCGAAAAGGAAGAAGTCTGATGCCAGGGGTTTCGCTCAAAAATTCCCAATAAAGCCAATAATTTGCAATTTTTGTTTGGATAAAATCGGGGAGTTCGTCAATCTGGCTTACGCCGAGTGCCGCCTGAATGTTCAGCATACGATAATTGTAGCCAACTTCGTTGTGGGCAAAAAACAACCCATCATCTTTTGCCGTTGTTGTTAAATAGCGTGCTTGGCGAAGAATGTCCGAATCTGGAGAGACGATCATGCCACCCCCGCCCGTCGTGATGATTTTGTTTGCGTTAAAAGAAAAGACACCAATATGTCCAACAGTTCCCGCATGTTGACCGGCGAAAGCCCCGTCAATCCAAAAGCTGCCGAGCGCTTCTGTGGCATCTTCGATCACTTTTAAGGAATAATCTTGTGCGATTTCCATAATCGCTTCCATGTCGGAAAGGTTTCCGAAAATATGAACGGGAATAATCGCCTTTATCGTGCGCCCTGTTTTGTTATGAATGAGCCTGCCATCTTCAAGACGACATTCCGCTGCGCAAAATTGCCGAAGCTTTACGGGATCCAAACAAAATCCTTTGTCGCAATCCAGGAAAATGGGTTCGGCGCCTTGATAGCGAACAGGATTCACCGCCGCAATAAACGTGAGGGTCGGAACGAGAACGGCATCGCCTGCACCAACATCCAAAATCCGAAGTGCAGTATGAAGACCGGCTGTACCGCTCTGGCAAGCAACCGCATCCTCCATGCCAATGTAGCTTGAGACCTTTTCCTCAAACTCGCCAATGAAACGACCACTCGTAGAAATCCATCCCTCTTCAATGCATTCCTTGAGATTTTCTACGATGTCGGCATTTAGATTCGGTGTGCTTAACGCAATTTCTCTTTTTTCCATAGAGATCGTTTGCCTCATGTGACAAGGGAATAAAACGGTTTCAAGCAATCCATTTTAGATTTCTATAACATAGTTTAGCCTCATGTGCCAAGGTAATAAAACGGTTTCAGGCGGTAAATTTCGGGTGCTCCCGTGTTAGGCTCGTTTGACATAGCCCCACTATGCCCAAACTCGCCTGCCTTGTAGCACTCCGAAATTATATCACTTGAAACTCATGGACCGCAATGGAGCAAATTTTGCGAGAAGCAAGGACGAGAACATAGCTGATCGTGAAATTTGTCCATCTGCGGCGTTTATTACTTTGTCACATGAGGCTATATCATGAATTGTATGTTCGAGACCGTGCTATAATTGCAGTATGAAAGCTTTTTATGGAAAAATTGTAAAACGTATTTTCGATTTGCTTTTCTCCGGATTGGCACTCCTTTGCCTTTCTCCGCTTCTTTTGATTCTCTCGTTGCTCGTTCACGCAAAGCTTGGAAGTCCCGCGATCTTTCGGCAAGAGCGCCCCGGAAAGAAGGGGAAGATTTTCACCATTTATAAATTTCGGACGATGACGGATGCCCATGATGCAGAGGGAAACCTCCTTTCGGATGAAGTACGCCTCACCGCCTTTGGGAAAATGCTGCGCAAAACCTCGCTCGATGAACTGCCGGAGTTGTATAATATTTTCAAAGGGGATATGAGTTTTGTAGGTCCCAGACCCCTCCTTGTACAGTATTTATCACGATATTCAAAAGAACAGGCGCGTCGCCACGAAGTCAAACCCGGACTTACAGGTTGGGCACAGGTAAACGGACGAAACGCCATCAGCTGGACACAAAAATTTAAATACGACGTATGGTATGTCGATCATATTTCGATGGCATTGGATATCAAGATTTTTTTTCAAACGATTGTCGGCGTGGTAAAGCGCGAGGGCATTAGCGCAGATGGTGCTGCGACGATGCCCGAATTTATGGGAGATGAATCATGAATCAGAAACTTATTGAGCTATATATCGTTGGCGCGGGAGCCTTTGGCAGAGAAACCGCAGATACGATTCATGAAATCAATGCCGTGCACCCAACCTTTCAAATAAAGGGATTCATTGACGATTGGGCAGAAATTCAGGGCACAGCGATAAACGGAATTCCGGTGTTGGGCAAATTTGCATACCTCATTGAAATGGCAAAGACGACAAAAGAAAAGCCGCATGCCGTTGTAACGGTCGCAAATCCACAGGCAAAAGAGAAGCTTGTACAAAAGTTAGACGAATATGTCATCTGGGAAAACGTGATTCATCCAACCGCGATTATT